>CAZPTW010000229.1:0-5612 GCA_964589235.1 uncultured Smithella sp.
CAAAAGCTCCATCGTCGTCTTTTTGAGCGGCGGAGGAAGAAAGCCGGGGTATGATTCCTGGCAAGAGGCCAGCCGTCTTTTTCTCACCGAGAAAATGCCTGAAGACATGTACAAACACGCGGTGGACCGATACCTGGATTTTCCCCGTCATTTGGGCGCCGACGTCGATCCCATCGAGTTTGTCTTACCCTTGACGGACGAAGCGTTCAGGCGTGTCGAGACGATCATGCGAAAGCACGGTCTCCTCAAAAAGCAATTCATCGCCATCAGCCCCGAAGCCCTTTGGGACACGAAATTATGGAACCGCCGCAAGTTCGCGACCCTGGCCGACGCCATCCAACAGACCCTGAAAATCCCGGTTGTTTTTACCGGACACGACAAAGAACCGCTTGACAACATCACCGCGCAAATGGTTACAAAGGCCGTTCATTTGGGGGGGCAAACATCGCTGAGGGAACTGGCCTGCCTTTATTCCAACGCCCTCTTGGTCGTCACGACGGACTCCGGCCCCATGCACCTGGCGGCGGCAGTGGGCACGCCGGTGGTCGCCCTTTTCGGTCCCACCGACCCCAACCGAACGGGACCTTACGGAAAAGGCCATGCCGTCATTCGCACGGGGATCACCTGCAGCCCCTGTTTTAAAAAGACCTGTAAAACCCGCCGGTGCATGGAAGACATCGCGCCGGAAGACGTGTTGAAGGCCGTGCGGACCATGGCGGATCATCATCGGCGGATGGATGATGGAAGATGAATACTGAATCGGCGTCGCTTCCCAAAGGTCACCATTCATCGAGACGCGCGAGGAACCCGATTACGCATGATGGAAAAAAGAACAATCGTTAAAAACCCCCTCCTCCCCCCGCGGCGAACGGCAAACGGCAAGCGGCGAAGCGTAAGGGTCCCCATCGAGGTCTTCTTCTCAGTGCTTCTCTATTTTCTCATGGCCGCCACGCCCGTGTATGCCGTCTCGTCCGTCAATCTCTCCCTGGATCGTGATATCTACGGCGATCTGCAGATTTGGGCGGCCGAGGGGCTTCTGACAAGCGATCTGCAATCCATCCGGCCTTTCGCGGCAAGTGAAATCGGACATCAGCTGGCCGACGCTTCGGCGCGCTGTCGCGCTTTGAGCGTCCCCTCCGCTTCATGCAGGCGGATTTTGGGCGATTATGCCATATTATTCAACGCCGAAATCACTGAATCGAAATCGCCTGATCAACCTTCTTTCACCTATCTGAAACCTCTGGACGTTCTATCCCTTCAATACCGTTACATGACAACCCCCTTCTCCGTTTACAATCGCGAAGGCCTGGATGACGGCGAGGGGCACAATGCCGTCATCCATTTTCAGTCGCATGCCAGGCTGGGGAAGTATTTGTCTTTTTTTGTTCAACCCGCCTTGATCTACAATCAGCACTTCGGTCCCAACGGCGCCGACGGACAGAGAATGACCTTCCGTTTGCACAAAGGCTATGCCAAACTGACCGTAAGCAACCTTGAATTACTGGCCGGGCGAGACGCGCTTTGGTGGGGACCGGGCTACCATGGGTCGCTTTTGATGTCCAACAACGCCCACCCGTTTGACATGCTCAAATTATCGAACCCCGAACCCGTTTTGCTGCCTTGGATTTTTTCTTATCTCGGGCCGGTCCAGTTCAACTTGATTTTTTCACAACTCAACGACATCCGGCGCGGACAGGAATTGGCCAACCCGTTTCTCTACGGCCTGCGGCTGGCTCTCAAGCCGCATCCATCGGTGGAAATCGGCGCGAGCCATTTGGTCTTATTCGGCGGCCCGGGAAGAAGAGACATGACTTTGGGCGAACTCCTCTCGACATTATACAGCAATCTCAATCAGGATAACCAAAAAACGGACAGTAACCAGGAATTTGCCATGGATATGGCCATCACCTTGCCGTCGCTTAAAAAGTACCTCTATGTCATCGACGGCCTTCGCCTCTATGCCGAGATCGGCGGAGAGGACATCGGACAACCTCCCGATCGGCGGGCCTATCTGGCGGGGCTTGCTCTTTTCAAGCCTTTCTCTTTGGATCAAGCCGTTTTTCGGGTGGAATACGCCATCCTCTCGCCCTACAGCGTTCCAAACGCCTGGTACAGCCACACCTGGTATCCCATGCGCTATGAAGGACGCGTTTTCGGTCATCACGCCGGAACCGACGCGGAGGATATCTTCATCCAATGGTCACACCGCATGGAAAGGATATCTTATAAAATCGGATTCGACCGCGAAAGAAGCGGTATTCAAACGCGACCCGCGCCGCAATTCAAGAACCAGTATTTCGCCGAAGCCGGCTGGCACTTCGACAAAAATACCACCATCGTCTTTCGCTATACTTACGAGGATGTAACCAACGCGAACCACATCCGCAACGAGCGTCTGCAAAATCATTATATCGGCTTTGAAACGTCTCTGTCCTTTTAGGTCGCGTCTCCGTTTCCTGATGACGTTGGCAGAGAAAAGAGATGGACCCAGTCGTCCCTCGCAGCCGGGCGCGACTTGTAACGATTTCCGGTTGATTCATTCAAGCCATCATGTTATGCGAGTCTTCGAAAAATATACGATGAAAAATTCTTGTCATCTGAATCGGTCGCAAGTGAACCTGCGGCATTGACAGCGTCAGAAAAAACTCAGGAAAGGCCGTCATGACGGATGTAAAGGCAAATTCAGACCCGGTTCATACCAACCGCTTGCCAACCGACGAAGACGAAATCGATCTCGTAGAGGTTGCCCGTGTCATCTGGAGAGAGAAAAGACTGATCATCGGCGTGGTCGTTTTTTTCACCCTCGCGACCGCCGTGCTCTCGCTTTTCATGACCAACATCTACACCGCCAAAGCCGTATTGAAGCCTGTTTCCCAAAAGGACGGCGCGGGCCGTCTTTCATCTCTGGCGTCTCAATTCGGCGGGCTTGCCAACCTCGCGGGCATCGCCATGCCCGGCGCGGCCTCCTCGACGGAGATCGTCAATCTCCTTAAGTCCAACATCCTCAAGAAAAAAATCATCGAACAATACAACCTGCTTCCGGTTCTATTCCCCAAAAAGTGGGATGAAGAAAAGAAACGATGGAAAAGGGATCAAGGCGGCTTCAGCCTCAATCCCTTGGCGTTTATGGCTAAATTATCCCCGGCAGGCCCGAGTATCCCGGGTAAAGACCCAAACATCCCAGACGTCTGGGACGGGATCCGCATGCTCGACAAAATCGTCACCATCAACTACAATCTCAAAGAGGACATTGTCACCATCACCGTCAACTTTCGCGATCCTGTCATGGCCGCGCAAATCGCGCATTATTATCTGACCGCTTTGAACGATCACATGAGCGAAGAGGCCAAGCGCATCTCGGCCGTCAATAAAGCTTACCTCGAACAACAGCTTCAGGAAACGCAAGACAGCCTGGTTCGGCAAAAAATTTACAACCTCATCGCCGAAAAAATCGAAACCATGATGATGGCGGAAGTGAAAGAAAACTTCGCCTACAAGATACTCGACCCGCCCATGGCGCCGGACAAAAAAAGCAAGCCCAAACGAACGTTGATGGTCTTTGTCGCTTTCTTGGTTTCCGCGTTTCTTGCCGTGTTCGTCGTTTTATGTCGAGAGCGTTTCAAAAATCTGAAAAACCGATCCATCGGAGGACAAAATGCGGTTTAGACGTTTTTGGGTTTCTGTCTTTATTGTGTTACTTTGGATGGCTGCGCAACCGGCGGTCTTGACGGTCTTCCCGTCGGGCCGCTGCTTGGCCGAGCCTCAAAGCCTCCCGTCCCTCAAGCTCAAGGATCCCGGCGCTATCGGGCAGGAACTGCAGAAAGCGGGCCTCTCCCTTTCGCCGGAAGAAATTCAAAAAGGCAAGGAGTTGCTGGAAAAAGCCGAAAGAAACGAAAAAGCCGACAAGAAGACTCAAGCCGAAGCGCCTAAAATCGTCGACCTCAACGAGGGTTTCAAACAAAAAGAGGACCTTTCAACCGTCGTCGAAGCCCCCAAAGAAATCTCTTTGTTCCACCGAGCCCGTCAAATCGGAAAATTTCAAGCCGTCCCCGACGATCTGAAACCGTTCGGCTATGATTTTTTTCACGGGGCCTCGGTCAAGGTTCTGACGGATCGCAAGGACATCCCCGTCCCCCTGGATTATGTCATCGGCCCGGGAGATCAAATCAACATTCTTTTGTGGGGACGGCTCAGCAGCCAGCTGTCCCTGACCGTCGACCGCGACGGGAAAATCAACCTTCCTGAAATCGGACCCGTTGAGGTGGCGGGTCTCACGTTCGATCAGATGTCCAGACGCCTGATCACCAAGGCTCAACAGATCGTGGGCACCAACATTGACATTTCCATGGGGTCGACCAAAACCATCCCCATTTTCGTGTTGGGTGAAGTCGAACGCCCCGGAGCCTATACCATCGGGTCTCTTTCGACCATCACGGACGCGCTTTTACTGGCGCGTGGGCCGTCGTCCATCGGTTCGATGCGCCGGGTGGAACTCAGACGCAAAGATAAAGTCGTTACGCGCTTTGACCTTTATGATCTCTTTCTCAAAGGCGACAAATCCCAGGACGTCGTTTTACAAGCCGGCGATGTGATCTTCGTCCCGCTGACCGGACCTTTGGTCGGTGTGGCGGGAAACGTCAAGCGTCCGGCCATTTACGAACTCAAAGACCAATTCGACTTGCATGCCGTGCTTCAGCTGGCCGGCGGCGTCATTCCCAGCGCCTACACCCAGCATATGCAAGTCGAGCGCATCGTTAAAAACGAAAAGCAAATCGTCATCGACATTCAAGATAAAAACCTCCAGACGGCCAAAAGCTTCGTCATGCAAGATGCCGATCTGGTTAAAGTCTTTTCCATCGTGGATGCCAACGACAATGCCGTCTACCTAAACGGGAATGTTAAAAGACCCGGCAAGTACGCCTATCGCGCCGGCATGAAAATCAAAGATCTCGTGGGAACCCCCGATGATTTGAAGCCTGAAACGTTTTTCGATTACGCGCTCATCAAACGAGAAACCGCGCCGAATCGCGAAATCGTGTTGCTTCCTTTTTCCTTGGGAAAACTTCTTTTGCAAAACGATCCGGCGAACAATTATGATTTGGCCCCCAAAGACCAGCTTTTCATTTTTCACCGGGATATTTTCGAAGACCGAGCGCACGTGACCGTCGAAGGCGAAATCCGGGGGAATGACACAAAAGCCAAAGAAGAGGGCAAAAAATCCGATCGGCAGGACACGACCCGCGATGAGCAGATTCTTGCCGAACTCAGTGCCATCAAAGAAGCGCTTGGCAAGGATGACCGTTTCTACATCTACACCGCGAAAATCGAGGAGATCGAGGACGAGATTTCCTCCACTCGAAGACCGACCCCCGGGGCGCTCAGTTATCTGCAAATCGAGCTCGAAAAAATCGGCCGTCCGGACATCAGCCAGCGGCTGAAAAAAATCGAAAAACGCATGCAAGTCACCCGAAAGTTCCCTTTGACCGGCAACATGAAAGTCCGCGACGCCATTCTCGAAGCGGGAGGTCTGACCCCCAACGCCAGCATGGAACAAGGTGAAATCGTCCGGCAATACACAAAGAACGAATTCCGAACCATTTATTTCAATGTCG
>CAZPTW010000230.1:0-5607 GCA_964589235.1 uncultured Smithella sp.
AAACTTGAGAAAGTCGACGCTGGTCCATTCCGCCAATGAAAAGGCCATAAAGAGGCTGATCCCTTATCTGTAGTTTTTCCAGAACAATTGTTGAAGTTGCATGAATTGAGGAGAGTGAAAAAAAATGGCAAGAATCAAAAGAGGCGTGACCGCCCGCAAAAAAAGAAGAAAGATATTGAAGATGGCCAAAGGGTTCTTTGGCGCGCGTAGCCGGCTGCTTCGAACAGCGACAGAGGCCGTCAATAAAGCATTGACCTATGCATATCGCGATCGTCGAGCACGTAAGCGGGATTTCCGTAAACTCTGGATTGCGCGGATCAACGCAGCCGCTCGTCTCAATAACATCACATACAGCCGTCTGATCGACGGCATGAAGAAAGCGAATATCGAGTTGGATCGCAAAATTTTAGCGGAGCTTGCGGTGAATGATCCGCAAGGGTTCGCCAAGGTTGTGGCTTTGGTCAAAGGCGAGCAGACGGCATGATCGGAGAAATCCAACAGCTGGAAGACACCGCACTGGATGAGCTTTCGAAAGCTCAGACAGAAGATGCAATTTGGGCTGTTAAGACGAAGTATTTAGGCCGCAAGGGACTCCTTACGGGGATGCTCAGAAATATCACTCAAGTTCCGGTAGATGAGAAGCCTCTGTTTGGCAAACGATGTAATGAAGTCAAGGTTCTTCTGGAGCAAAGAATTGAAGAAGCGCTTGCCAGGCAGACAAAGATCAAAAAAGAGCAAGCTTTAACCAAAGAAAAAATCGACGTGACGCTGCCCGGGCGTTCCATAAAGTGCGGCCGTGTTCACCCTGTGGAGCAGATCCGACGAGAGATTTGCAAAATTTTCTCGGCATTTGGTTTCTCCGTTGTCGAAGGTCCTGAAGTAGAGCTGGATTACTACAATTTTGAGGCGCTAAATATTCCCAAAGATCATCCCGCTCGCGACATGCAGGATACTTTTTACATTGAAGAAAACGTTGTTTTGCGTACGCACACATCGCCGGTCCAAGTGCGGGTGATGGAAAAGATAAAACCCCCTGTCCGAATTTTGTCCCCTGGTCGGGTTTATCGACCGGATTCGGACGTGTCACATACTCCCATGTTTCATCAAATCGAAGGATTGCTTGTGGACAAGGGGGTAAGCTTTGCCGATCTCAAAGGGATTCTTACGTTTTTCCTGAAAAAAGTGTTTGGTCCGGACACCACATTGCGTTTCCGTCCTAGTTTTTTCCCATTTACCGAACCATCCGCTGAAGTGGATATCCGATGTGTGATGTGTAAAGGTAAAGGATGCCGGGTTTGTGGACAAAGCGGCTGGTTGGAAATCCTTGGTTCCGGCATGGTCGATCCGGCCGTTTTCCGGAATGTCGGCTATGATGATGAGGAATATACCGGCTTTGCTTTCGGCTTGGGCTTGGAGCGCATTGCCATGTTGAAATACGGCATATCCGATATCCGACTTTTATTCGAAAACGACATCCGATTTCTCAGACAATTCTAGGAGCGGTTCAATCATGCTCGTCAGTCTTAAATGGTTGAAAGATTATGTTGATTTTGAATTGACCGCAGTTCAGCTGGCCGATAAGCTGACCATGGCGGGCTTGGAAGTGGATGAAATCAAAACCATCTCGCCGGCTTTTTCCGGTGTGGTGGTCGCCAAAATTTTATCGGTCAATCCTCACCCGAACGCGGATAAGCTTTCTTTGTGCAATGTCACAGACGGGACAGCGGTATATCCGGTTGTCTGTGGGGCCAAAAACATAAAAAGCGGCGATGTCGTTCCTCTGGCGAAGGTCGGCGCCGTTATCCCAGGCGGTTATACCATCAAATCCACAACCCTGAGGGGCCAGCCGTCTGAAGGTATGCTTTGTTCGGAGGCTGAATTGGAAATTGGAGACGATCATTCCGGCATTATGCAATTACCTCGAGATTATACCCTTGGGATGCCTTTGGAAGATGCCTTGAGTCTCGGCGATACCGTTTTGGATATCAGCGTGACGCCCAATCGGTCTGATTGTTTGAGCATGATTGGTATTGCGCGTGAAGTGGCTGCCCTCACGGGAAATGTTTTAAAAATGCCAAATGTCCAACTGATCGAATCTGAGGAAGATTTTTTAAATCTTTCTTCCGTGACCATTCTCGATCCGGATCTTTGTCCGCGCTATTGCGCCAGAATGATCAAGGACGTGAAAATCTCTTCATCTCCTGTCTGGATGAAAACCCGGCTTGAAGCGGCGGGGCTTCGCGCGATCAATAATGTCGTCGATGTGACAAATTTCGTGATGCTGGAAATGGGGCAGCCTTTACATGCATTTGATTTCCGTTACTTGGAGGAAGGACGCATTGTGGTGAGGAAATCGGAAGCGGGGGAGGAATTTGTTTCCCTAGACGGAAAAAGCCGCATCCTTCCGGATCAAACTCTGTTGATTTGTGATGGGAAAAAGCCGGTTGCCATTGCTGGAATCATGGGAGGACTTAATTCGGAAGTCAAAGAAGATACAAAGGCGGTTTTTCTGGAGAGCGCCTATTTCAATCCTTCGTCCATCCGAAAATCCTCCAGACGTTTGGCGATGCCGACCGATGCCGCTTTTCGTTTTGAAAGGGGAATCGATCCGGAAGGGGTGATTCGAGCGCTCAATCGAGCCGCTCAATTGATTGCCGATACGTCAGGCGGCTTGATCTGTAAAAATTACATCGATCAATACCCAAGGAAAATTAAAGCGCTGGAGAATATTTCCCTCAGACCATCTCGGATTCGAAAAGTGATAGGTGCGTCTATCGAAGACAGAGAAATTGAACAGATTCTCAAAAGTATTGATATGTCCTTTCAGAAAGACGCCCATGGAATATATAGGGTGACGCCCCCGACCTTTCGGGTGGATATCACAAGAGAAATTGACTTGATTGAAGAAGTGGTCCGGCTTTACGGTTATGACCGCGTACCGGTGACGCTTCCCGCGGTTTCTGTGACAGAGATTGATGATATTCCCAGGCTTTCTTTAGAAGAGAGGCTCAGGCAACTGATGATCGGTGGCGGTTTTTCGGAAATCATCAACTACAGTTTTACAACGCCTGAATTTGCCGATTGGTTGAAATTGGAATCGCAAGACGAGCGACGTAATTTTGTCGTCATCAAGAATCCTTTGACGGAAGATCAGTCCGTCATGCGCACGACGCTGGCTTACGGACTTTTGGAAACGTTGAAAAAGAACATTAACAACAATATCTTGACTCTAAAAATATTCGAGATTGGTAGAGCCTTCATTAAACGCCCTACAGATTCCGAACTTCCGGAGGAAAAAAATATTCTCGCGGGGTTGATGGCCGGCAAAATTTCCGATGATTTATGGGGCACAAAATTCAGTGTAGACTTCTACGATCTCAAGGGTGTTTTGGAAAACATTGCTCATGATTTGAAGTTCAGTGCCTGCAAATATGTTGCTCAAACCCAGGAGCCTTTTTTGCATCCCGGTCAATCATGCAGTATTTATATCAAAAATCAAAGAGTTGGATATTTAGGACGGATCCATCCGGATGTGATGGAAAAAATGGATCTCAAGGGGGTATGTTACCTGTTTGAGATCAATATTGACATCCTCGATGCGCTTCTTACGGAAGAGATCCGGTACAAAGAGATTTCCAAGTTTCCCGCGGTGACCAGAGATGTCGCTTTTGTCATTCCTTTGGCGATGGAAGCAGATCAGATCCTTGAAATTGTCTCCAACCAACATGAAGATTTGCTTGAAAATGTAGGAATTTTTGATATATATACAGGTAAAGGTCTTGATGAGGGATCAAAAAGTCTGGGGCTTCGTTTTTCCTATCGGGCTTCAGACAGAACGTTGACGGATACGGAAATCAACGCTCTTCACGAAAAAATAGTGCAGAACACTATGCGACTAACGGGTGCAAAAATAAGAGCCTAATAGTTCAATGGCGTTAAAACGGAGGAAAAGAAATGACGAAGATTGATATCATTCAGAATGTTTACGAGAAACTCGGTTTTTCAAAGAAAGAATCGGCGGATATAGTTGAATCCGTATTTGACATCATCAAAGACAGCCTGGCTCAAGGAGAAAAAGTTAAAATTTCCGGTTTTGGGAATTTCATGGTGAAAGACAAACGTGCGCGTCGCGGCCGTAATCCTCAAACGGGAGAAGAAATTTCGATCACCGCACGCAGAGTTCTAACCTTTAAATCATCTCAGGTTTTACGTAAGGCCTTAAACGGCTGACATTATTCAATATCATTTATTTAGGGATCCCGAAAAGCACCGAAGGACGAACCCATCGGGTTCGTGCTTCGTGTAATTCGGAGGGATTGTTTTTTTCTCCTAAAAAAATCCAGGAATTTTAATTTTAATGGATGGAGTCATTCCTGAAAAGGCTTATTTTCGAATCGGGGAGGTCAGCACGATCCTGAATGTCGAGCCGTACGTCATTCGCTATTGGGAGAAAGAATTCAAAAACATCAAGCCCATACGCACAAAAACTGGGCAACGTCTGTATCGGAAGAAGGATGTTCTGGAGCTTCTAAAAATCCGCGATTTATTATATCGGCAAAAATTTACCATTGATGGGGCCAGAAAACAGCTTCTAAAAATTAAAGATACCGGACGCACGGGCATCACATTGCAAAATCACGAAATGTTGATGTTGATAAAGAAGGAGTTACAGGAGATTCGAAATCTTGTGCGTGAACAAAAGCCGGCGTGATGAACGCCGGCTTTTGTTTTCTTTTCTGGAAACACGTCGAAAGTGTTATTTCTTCTTGCTGGCTATTTTAGAGGCTTTGAGAGGATTGATCTTTTGCGTTTCTTTGATTTCGATTTTGACATGAGATGCGCTGGGGCAGTTGCCGGTCATCCATTTGCTCTTCGGATCCGGATACACTTTGCAGTATTTGCCTGTTTCATAATCAAAGATCTTGTTGCAATCGCCACATTTATCAATAATCGGCGAACAACTTCCACCGAAAAATCCGCAGCCTTTTTTACTCATGAAAGCGCATTCCACACCCTTTTTGACCGTTTCACAAAGCATTTTTCAAACCCCCTAATGAATATTCAAGACTCACACATCTCACGGCATGGATTTGATTGAAAAACCACGTGCTTCCGCCGTTTGTCGTAGAAGTCAAATCGGGGTGTCCTTAACAGCAAAAAAAACGCCTGTCAAGAAAAATTAAAAAAGAGAACCACGCTTTGCGGGAGCTTTTGCGTGAAGAGATGTTCGAGAAGGTCAGGCTCTATTTTTCAGACAATGTTTGAGGAGTGAAACATTTTGCCCGATTAAATTGACTTCACCTGCTATTTATGTTACTGCCATCGTCACGAAAAATCGGAAGATATTGAAGATATATGGTGTTTGGGGCTGTTTAGCATGACCAAAGGGTCTTTCATTGAAATTTTTTTGAGATCTTTTTGTATTCATGCGACATTGAATTTCCGACGAATGCAAAATCTTGGCTTTGCCTTTGCGCTCATTCCACTCTTTCGAGAGAAGAATACGACCCCGAGAGATAAAGCGGAAACACTGATTCGACATTTGCAGATGTTTAATACGCATCCGTATTTTTCGGGTCCGATCATCGGCTCTGTTGTCCGTCTGGA
>CAZPTW010000231.1:0-5600 GCA_964589235.1 uncultured Smithella sp.
GTCGGTGTTCCCTATCCCAAAAAAAGCTTTTCCGACTTCATCCGTAAAAGAATTTCCCGTTTGGAAGACGCGGTGGTGGAAACCCCGGTCGCCAATCTTTTTCTCATCAGCGGCGCTCAGGATAATTTTGATATCGCCAATCTGCCCTATGAACAGAAACTCAAAACCCTTCGGGCGATCGCCCGGTTGGATTACGACCGGATTTTGCTCGATCTGGGCGCGGGAACGTCTTTCAACACACTGGACTTTTTTCTGATTTCACAAAACGGCATATTCGTCACGACGCCGGAGCCGACATCCATTGAAAATGTCTATCGCCTGATCCGATCCATTTATTTCCGACGGATTCGTCAACAGTTCACCATTTCCGAATTCAAAGTCGTCGAGGACGAAGTCGAAAAAAACTTCGGCGCCTCGGCCATGAACAATCCCGATTGTATGATGCAGGTGCTGCGGGCGATGCATCCGGACATCCACCATCGACTTCTGGAGGAGTTCGACACGTTTCATTTTCAGTTGATCATCAATCAGATGCGCAAACACGACAACACGGCCCTGGGATTGCAGATTTGCAGAATGGTGGAAAAGCATTTGGGGCTTTATCTTGAATTTGCAGGCAACGTCGCTTTTGATGAACATGTTCATGACGCCATCTGTCAGCAGGTGGCTTTTCTGGAGCGCTACCCTTACACGAAAACGGCCTGTGACCTGCGCGGCATCGGCAAGCTGATGGCTCAGGAACCCGGCAAGCAGCTCGCGCTTCAGTACAGATAATATCGAAGAAAAAAGACCTGCCGAGGTTCATCGAGCGTGAAGAAAAGGTTTTCTCAGCTCAATTACTATGAGATGCTGGATCTCGAGCCGGATGCGACCGCGGCCGAGATTCGCCAGGCCTACAGAGACGCCCTGCGGATGTATCAGCCGGGATCGCTGGCCAGTTATTCTTTTTTTTCGGAAGAAGAAAGAAAAGAAATTCTGGCCCTCGTTGAAAAAGCGTACACCACGCTGATCAACGATCAGGCTCGAAAAGCCTATGACGAGCAACGAGGCGGTTGCGGCGAACGGATTGTCCAAGCGGGTGTGACGTCGGCGGAAAAAAAGCCGGTCGGCATTTTCAATATCAGCCGGGCCGCGGCCCCGGTCCCTTCGGGAGCCCTCGAGCGTGATCGAATCAAAGACAGAATTCGACTGAATCCGGCAGTCGCCGATCTCTTGGCCGGACCAAATCTCTGCGGCGCGGATCTCAAAAAAATCCGTCTGGAATTGGGGGTCTCCTTGGAATTCATCGCCCAGGAGACGAAAATCCGCTTGGACCATTTGCGTCATATCGAAGAGGATCAAATCGAGCGTCTTCCGGCACCGGTCTTTCTGAAGGGATTCGTGACATCCTATTTGAAAACACTCGCGTTGGAGCCGATCGGTGAACTAAGCGCCCGCTACATGACGACCATTGCCCGGCTTTCAAGCGGATGAAAAACCGAAGGCTCTCGAGGGTCAAGAGATAGCGACGTCAATGAAAGCCCGTCGAGCGCGGATGCGATGAGCTGACCTCTGGAGATCAGAGGCCGGTATTTCTCGTCTTTCAACCAAACCCGCGTCCACACGTCTGAAGATTTGTCTCAAAGACGGGGGAACACCCAAACAGGGAGAATTCTTCTCGATGCGCCATCGGTCGACAGCCGTTCCGCTGGTCCGATGGATGGGGTCGGTCCGTCTGATATCCACCTATTCTTCTGGGGGTGGTCGACGAGGGGGGCGTTTGAGGCTGTTCAACCGGATCACAAAGCGCTGTGCGCGACTGGAACAGCACCGAACAGGCATGGGCGTTGGTCATAATCTGCCTCGCTGGGATCTGTGCAAACGGACATGCATGATGCTTCGGCGAGTGGATCGATCGGCCGAGGTGGGACCGTGCCGGTGACGAAATCCAGGCGATGTTGATCTTTAGAAAACAGGGGGGTCTTGGATCCAGAAGCGCGGCGCTTCGCGGCGGAATCGAAAAACCGGCTTTCGCCTGAAGGCGAAAGCCGGTTTTTCGATCGGTGGGCGTCTGCGGCTTGAGCGCCGTGGGTGTCAGGGGAAAGCCGCCGCAATGCCCGTCTTGACGGTGAAGGAACCGCCCGACCCAATTTCGACATAGGCATCGCTGTAGGTATTGTAAACCGGCCAGTTGACGATGCCCGAGGCGCTGGGGGTTCCATATTTGGCGAAGTTCGTCCAGATCGTCATCACGTTGTCGGTCAGGGTTGCCGATTCGGAGCTGGCTACCAGTTGGTACGAGCCGAAGTAGGATGGATTGTAGTAGCCTGTGGACATCAAAATTTGGAAGTAATAGGCGCTCTGCCCGAGCGCCGGGTTGGCGCCGATATCCGAATCGTTCAGGGGTCTGGTGCCGTTGACCAGCGGCAATCCCATGAGATAATGGGTGATGAAGCTGATGGGAGAGTTAAACACATACACCAACTCCAGACCGTGATAGGCGCCGACGCCCAGATTGCCCCAGCCGTACGGCAAGCCGGTGGGGACATAGCTCCACTTGTAAATATATTGAGGGGCGAAATTGTTGGCGGCGCGAAGCGGCATCTGCGAACTGATGCCGCGCCCCAGATCCGCGCCCGCGATGAGGTCTGCGGCATTGGCGCCCGCCAAAAGAGGAACGTCGCTGGGCATCCGCTGCGAAAGCAGATGGTCCATGGTATCCATGAGATAATAGCCGTCCACATTGGGGGTGTAACGCAGCCAGGCGGAGCTGCCGAAAGCGGCGAGATCCGCATTGACGATCGTGGACCAGGGCACGGCGCGGGCGGCGGCGAGGTTGGCGACCCCCAGCCGTGAAAACAGGTTGTCTCCTTTGGCCTCGGCCGCCGCCCGCGTCGACGGGTTCAAAACGGGATTGGCGGTTTCCGCCATACCGCTTTGGCAGATGACTTTATGGAAGAGATGGGTCGCCAAGGGGGAGGCCATCAGCAATATGGCTTTGCCCCCGCCCCCGGATTGGCCTGAGATCGTCACGTTGTTGGGATTCCCGCCGAATGCGGCGATGTTGTCGCGAATCCACTCCAGCGCCTTGATCAAATCCATCTGCCCATAGTTGCCGGACTGTCCTTGTTCGGCGGAAAGCCACGTGCTGGCCAGATAGCCGAAAGCCCCCAGACGATGATTGACGGTGACCAAGATAACCCCCTTTGAGGGCAGTGACGCCGGATTGTTGTAGGAATCCGTGTTGCCGGTCAGGATGCCGAAAGCGCCGCCGTGGAACCAGACAATCACGGGTAAATTGGAGGCGCCTTTGGGCGCGGTGATGTTGAGCGTGAGACAGTCCTCGCTCACACCGCCTAGGCCATAGGCGGAATAGGCGGCCGGCTGCGGCGCTTGGTCCCCCCATTCGATCGCCTCACGGATGCCGCTCCACGCCGTGGGATTTTCCGGCGGCTTCCACCGGAGGTTGCCCACCGGCGGCTTGGCGTACGGCACACCCAGCCATCGCCACATGGTGGTATTGAGCTCGTAGCCTCGTAACTGGCCGTACGTGGTCGAGACGGTCACTCGGGGGGTTTGAGCCGAAAGGGTGAAGTGATTGAGCGCGGCGGCGGCCGTTCTCACCGTTCGCGCGCCCCGGTAAAATGAGTCTGTAAACACGGCGGGGGAGGCCGAATTCAGGGCCGTCATCAGAGAGGTCAGCGATGTTCTGAAGGTGGTGGTGGATTGGTCGAAATCGATGGACGCCGCGTGAGACGACACGATGGCCGCGGTGGCGGAATTGATTTGAATGCCGTTGTTGAGGTCTCCATCCTCGTCGAGTGTTTGAAGCAGAATCAATTTGTTGTGGACGATTTGTTCGGTCGCCGCTGCCGCGCCGCTGGTGATGCTAAGCGGGGTCAACACCGCCGCGCCCGGCGCCGACCCGAGCGTTAGATTGCCGATGGAAAAAGTGACTGTCTCTCCGGCCCGGTACTGGAAAGTGCCCGTGGCCGTGGTGGTGCCGCTCACCGTGGGGGTGGAATATGTCAACCCCTGTACGGCGCTGTCGATGAAGACACCGCTTTGCAGCGGCGCAAGCGGCGCGTCGGATCCGCCTCCTCCGCAGGCGGCCAACGCCATGAGCCATAAGCACATCAACCCGTAAACAATCCGTCGACGCATCTGGGCATCCATGACTTTACAGACTTTCATAAAACCCTCCTTAAGTTTTACTTCATGATGTCAGAGCGGCCTCAAAAGGTCCCCTGTTTCCAATCGTCTGGATGTCCGTGAAATCGCCCGGGAGCCCGGGTGACGCTCGACATGGCGGTCGGATGCCGATATCGGGGGGCAAAGCGGCTGGCCGGGACCGGGTCGGCCCGGCGGGAAAAGGCCGTCTGAACCATTGAATCCGGGAGATGCACCCTCGAGGGCTGGTCGGACGCGTTGAAATTATCGTGATTTGGGTGTATGTCAGTCATGCGAGTCGTCCAGTCAGGCCGCAGGTCGTGTGACAGCTTGTGCCGTATATCGGTACATTATTCCAATATGCGGTACACATGACGCATTCGATCACGAATGTCAAGGGAAAAGATGATGCTTCAAAGCGTGCAGACAGCCCTCTTGGTTTTCGAAACCATCGCCAAGTCCGAACCGGTCGGTGTCACGGAAATCGCCCGTCGTCTGAATCTTTCCAAATCCACCGCTCAACGCTGTCTGAAAGCGCTTGAGCGGTCAGGTTGGATCAAAATCGATGAGACGGCTTCCTCCACGCGCTGGATGATCACCGCCAAGGCGTTTGGGCTGGGGCAACGGGTGTCCGCGCATGGGCCGTTGCGGGAGGCGGCCTTGCCGGTGATGAGCGCGCTATGGGAGAAGATCGGGGAGTCCGTTCATCTGGTGGTGGCCGAAGGTGGAAAAGCCATCCTGCTGGATCAATGCGAAACTCCCGTTCCTTTTCACCTGGAAAAGCCGCGGATCGCCTGGGCGCCCCTGCATACCGCGCAAAGCGGCAAAGTCATGCTCGCCTATGCCGATCCGAGATTTGTGGACCAATACATCGCGGGAGGTTTGGACGCTTTCACCCGGAAAACCGTTACAGACCCCCAGAAGCTCAGAAAAGAATTGGACAAGATCCGCAAGCAAGGCTGGGCGATGGCGGTCGATGAAATGATCGAAGGCGGCAGCGGCGCCGCCGCTCCGATCTTCGGCTGGGACGGGCGAAACGTCGCCGCGTTGGCCGTTACCCTGCCGACGACGCGTTTCACGGAATCGATGCGAAAGAAAATCATCCCCTTGTTGGTGGCGGCCGCCGCGGACATCAGTCGGAAGCTGAAGGAAGGGTGATACGTCAACCAACGGCAGTTCAATCAAAGGAGGAAAAAAATGGAAACCGATACGATAAAGACGTCTACCGGCGATTTGGTCATCCGTTTTCTGGGGCACGGGTCGTTTTTCATGGCGTATGGAGGAAAGGTCATCCACGTCGATCCCGTCTCCTCGGAAGCGGATTATTCCGCGCTTCCCAAAGCCGATCTGATTCTGATTACGCACGACCACTACGATCATTTCGACGCCAAGGCCGTCGAGGCGATTCAGACCCCGTCGACACAAATCATCGGCAATGCCGATGTCGGGTG
>CAZPTW010000232.1:0-5595 GCA_964589235.1 uncultured Smithella sp.
GTGGTCGTTGGCCCGGCCGCCGTTTTTGAGCGTCACACACACCGCCTTGGCCGTATCGATGACGCTTCCACCGCCCACGCTCACAATGCAATCGGCCTTCAGATCACGGGCCAGGGCGGTCGCCGCGTCCACAATATCCAAATCCGTATCCTGCGCGATATTGTCAAACACGCCGACACAGAATTCCACCAGGGCGTTTTGGACACGTTCGACGAGACCGGCCTTGCGCACACCGGGATCCGTGAGAATGAGCGCCCTTTTGCAGCCGAGATTGACGACCTCCTTGTAAATGGCGTGCAAGGTGCCGTGGCCGGATATCACGTTTGTGGGACAATTGTACTGGGACAACCCGACTTTGGTCTCGTCGGAGAGGGCCGTCATCGTGAAGTTACTCTCCACGGAAGCGAAGGAATTGACGTGAATCCGTTTCACCTGCGTGTATTCGGCCAGTCCCGCGGCGCCCAGTTCCCGACCCACACCGGATTGCTTGTAGCCGCCGAAAGGACAGAAATCGGCGAAAATGTGGTAGTTGTTGATCCAAACCGTTCCCGTCCGGATCTGTTCGGCGACGCGGACCGCCCGGGCGTTGTTGCGCGAGAAAACGCCTCCGCCCAACCCGTATATCGAATCGTTGGCGATCGCCACCGCCTCTTCATCGCTTTCGTATTTGATCACGCAGACCACCGGACCGAAGATTTCCTCCTGGGCGATGCGCATGGTATTTTTGACATCGGCGAAAATGGTGGGCGCGTAGTAGTATCCGCCTTCCAAACCCGGAAGCGCAAGACGCCTGCCGCCCGTGACCAGCCGCGCGCCTTCCTCCAGACCCAGTTTGACGTACCCTTCCACCGTCGCGAGCTGCGCCGCGTTGTTGATCGGTCCCATGTGAGTGTCAGGCAGCATCTGATAACCGACGCGGATTTGCTCCGCCCGTTTTTTCATTTTGTCGACAAACTCATCGTAGATTTTGGCCGGAACGAGCACCCGGGTTCCGGACTCGCAGACTTGTCCCTGATTGAAAAAAGTGCCGAAGCAGGCGCCGTTGACGGCCAACTCGATATCGGCGTCGTCGAGAATGATATTGGCCGATTTGCCCCCGAGCTCCAACGTGACTTTCTTGACTGTATCGGCCGCCATCCTCATGATGTCTCGTCCCACTTCGGTACTGCCGGTGATGGCGATTTTATCGACATCCGGATGCGTACAGAGAATCTTGCCCAGCTCCCCTCCCGGGCCGGGCACCACGTTGACCACCCCGGGGGGGATCCCTGCGGCGCGGGACGCCTCGGCGATGATCAAAGCGGTCAACGGCGTCGCCGTCGCCGGTTTGAGGACGACACTATTGCCCATGATGATGGCCTGCGCGATCTTCCAGACGGCCATGTAAGCCGGAAAATTCCAGGGGACGATACCCACGCAAACCCCGATGGGTTCCCTCCGGATCCATTCCCGAGCCGGCGCAAAAACGTTTCCGGAATAAGGAATTTCCTCCTGCCAAGGGAAATGGCGGCTGGCGTAATACCCCAAGTTGCGAAGAAGGCCGGCGCCTAACATCCCCCAGTACTTGGCCAATTTGATCGTGTGGCCGGCGTCTTGGGACTCCGTGACGGCAATGCGCAGAGCCTGGGCGTTGAGTTGATCGGCAAAATCGTAAATCCGCTCCGCGCGGGCGGCCGGACTCAAACGGCTCCAGACGCCGCTGTCGAAGGACCGTCTGGCCGCTTGGATGGCCGCCTCCACATCCTTCCGACCTGCCCGGGCCACTGTGGCAAAAGGAACGCCCGTCCCCGGATCAAGAGTTTCAAAAACCTCTCCCGAGGCCGCCTCTACAAACTCTCCGTCGATAAACAGTTTGTAATGCTCCATATTCCCCCTCCTGACATGTGTTGATTCAACCCGCCGGCCCTCCACGTCACACGACTCGACATCCCGTCGCAAGCCGTGGAATCCGCGTCATTTCCCGAACTTGTTATTGACATGATCCTATATGCGGTTGTAAAACACCTGTCAATACGAAGGAGTGTTTTACTAAAAATACCGTTTTATGGTAAAACAAAGACCCGTTTTTTTTATCCCCAAAACCGGGCGCTCTTCTGCAGGGGACAGATCATGACGACAAAAGACCATGCCGCCTCCGCCATCCTTGCGACCTTTCCGACGGTCCAAGCCTGGCGGGTGTTTTCCCAAAACAGCGATCATCGGATCATCACCGAGGCTTTCGTTTCCTATGCGGCCCGCGCCGGTTTGATCGCGTCGGCGGACAGGCCCTCATTTCAATCTTTTATCGCGGAAAACGAAACCCGATGGCCCCTCTTGGACGTCCCCCGGACCCTGGATTTTGCGGAACTCATGGACCACAGGCACGACGTCCTGCGCGTTTCCCTGTCGCTCCGAGCACTGGCCGAGCGCGTCAATACGCTTTTGTCCGAAAAGCAAATCCCTTTGCCCAAAATCACCAACACCATGCTTACGCGCCTGAAAAAGGAGCCGGTGGATACTCTCTACAAACAAAATGTTCTGCGCAGCCTCGCGTTCTGGCTGGGACATGAACGTCCGGACGTCGCCCGGCGGTGGCACTATGACGCGCTTTTGGCGGTCACCAGCCGGCAACGGCAGATGGAAAACCACCGCGAAGGCGCGCGGATCGGATTCGCCCTTTACAGCCGCGGCGACGTCATCGACCATGAGCTTTTAGGTTGGCTCCGCAAAACCATCAAGACATACATCGATCATTCCATCAGTCGTTTTTCCTACGGGCGCTGGGGAAAGGTTCGCCCTCACGACATCACCACGGTCTATGTGGACTTTCCCAAGGAAGACGCGTCAACCGATCTGACCGCCTATACGCAATGCCTGCGAAGCGCCGTGTCGCTGGCCCATCAAATGGCCATCCGTTGGGCCTTGTCCGGTTACAACACCAAAAACCGGTTTCTGGCCGTTGCCATCGTGGCCGGAGAATTCGCCGGTCTCGACAACCATCTGCTGCCGCTGCTCAACGCCAAGCTGCCCAATGATCCGGTGATCCGCCTCTCCGATATGGCCAGACAATGCGTCCTCATCAACGACATCCGGGTCGTTTTATGTTCCACCCCGACGGAAATCACGCTGTTCAACGGCGAAGCCTTGAACATCTGGTGGATCGAAGCCTTCTGGAGCACGCTTTATTTTGATTTTGTCTCCCAGCTTTTGGAAGACCCCATTTTGCAAAACACCGAAGCCTCCCTGGAGAAACTCAACCGGACGTTATGGCCTGATCCGACGACGCCGCGCGCGGAGGAGGGCATCGCGTCCCATGCCGTCGCCCAGTTTTTCCGGTGTCCGAGCAATTCTCTTCTGGGTGTGGAAATCGCCAAGACCCTTTACTATCGACGGCGCTTCGCCGAAGCGCTGGAAATTTTGCGGATGGTCCTGTCGATCAACCCGACGGACTTAATCGCGCGCACGCTGCGCATGATTCTCCTCAGGAGCATCGCCGTCGACGCGCCCGCGCCGGAGACCGCCCAGGGATTATTCCGCCAAGCCGTCCGGGAGGCTCAATTCATCGCGTCCAACTGCGCCTGTGAATCGGAAGATTTCTACTGCGAATACGCGGTCGTTTATCTGGCTTGGGCCATGTCCAAG
Organism: uncultured Smithella sp.; assembly: GCA_964589235.1. Classification (GTDB taxonomy): domain Bacteria; phylum Desulfobacterota; class Syntrophia; order Syntrophales; family Smithellaceae; genus UBA8904. Next base: position 3,622 of record CAZPTW010000232.1, read on the forward strand.
GTCCGTCATGCGCGAAGCCACCCAAAGATCTATTCGGGTGCCAAGGCGCAAGCCGCGCTGAAGAAGGATGTCTTCGACGCCCTGGAGTCGGCGGCCGGCCTCTTCGAACGGGCCCTCGTCGTCTCCCCGTCGGCGATCCGTTCTTCTTATTTGTTGAGCAGTGCGCGTCTGATTCAATTCATTTTGGAGCGAGACGAGACGCTCTTGATCAACCCCGCGAAGCCCCTTGCGGCCCCGGCCGGATCGTTTGACGGGGGCATCGTCAACCTTCATTGGCAGATCGGGTTGCGCCGCTTGGACTTGTCCGACGAGCGGCAAAACAGGCTGGCGGAAAAACTCATCATCGCCAAGGGCGTTTTTCATGACGACGCGGTCGCCTTGCAAAGCTACCGACCCACGATTTATTTCTGCCATGCCGTCGCCTTGTGGGACATGCTGCCCGAACGGACCGCCGCAGTGGCTCAACGCGCGAAATGGGCCATCCAAAAAGCCATGGACATCACTGAAAGCGTCAAGAAAGACGGCGTCTGTATTTACGCCTATACCCGGACCTACGGTGAGATGATCCCCCCGGACGAGTTTCTGCGCCATCTCCGAAATTGTCTGAACGTCATCGACCAAGAAATCGCTCGAGGGGACGTCCAAGCGCGCCGCCAAGCGACCAAGACCGGCAGGTCGTTGTCGCCTTGCTTGATGACCGTGAACTTTTGACGGGAATTTCAAGAATTCCCTCAATGATTTTGAACATTCTGCCTCACAAAGTTCAGGTTTTCGGGTTTTTTGCCGATTGGAATAGTTGGTCTTGCCGATTTTGGAAGCGAAAGGGGATAGGGCCACCCAAAGATGGGTCGATCCAACGATTGGATCTCACGGTGGAACATTCCGAGGGGCCCATCCTGCCCCCATCACGTTGGGGCGCGACATCGCGCCTGATCCTTGTTTTTGGATGGATGCATGAGCCAAAAACACCGCCAAAGGAAGCATGAACGTACAATCGCGCGTCTGGCGGCCGTCATCGAGGTCTCCAACGACGCCATCATCGGCGCGGATTCCGTCGGGCGGATCACGGACTGGAATCCAGCGGCTCAAAACATTCTAGGGTACGCGCAAGAAGAAGTGATCGGCAAACCTCTTTCGGACCTCTTCTGCCCGTCACACATCCAAGATGCCGATCTCCTTTTGGCCTCGGTCAAAACCAAGCCGAAAATCGCCGTTTACGAAACCCGATGGATGAACAAAACCGGCCGGCCGATCGACATTTCGCTTAGCGCATCCGGGATTTGGGACACCCACGGCGCCATGACCGGTCTTTGCCTCATCGCGTCCGATGTCACCGAAAAGAAAGAAGCCGAGGCAAAGCTCAAGCGGTACCGCGACTTTATCGAAGACATCGATGACGGCTGTTTCGAAATCGATCTAAACGGCCGGGTCACCTACGTCAATCGGGTTGTCGAAAAGCGGATGGGCTACGCGCCGGGCGAATTAATCGGCGCGGAGCGCTTCGTCTACGCCGCTTCGGGGGAACCCACGCGCCTGCTGGATGTGTTCCAACGAATCTTTGAGACTGGAGAGCCTGCAACCGTGGATGACTTGATGGTCCGGGATAAGGATGGATCCCACCGCTATGTTTCTCTGACGATTTCACTCATCCGGGATGAAGAGGGAAATCGCGTCGGATTTCGGGGCACCACCCGCGATGTCACGGAAAAAAAACAGGTCCAAACCGCGCTTGAACAAAGCGAGGCGCGTTACCGAAACATCTTCCTAAACAGCAAGGCCGTCCTTTTGTTGATCGACCCGCAGACCGGCGCGATCATCGACGCCAATGAAGAGGCGTGTGTCTATTACGGCGACTCCCGGGAAAACTTGCTCAAACGCAGGATGAAGGACATTGTCGCGCCGGGCGGCCGCCCCTGGGAGAGACAGACCGATGGGCTCCAATCGGATGGGCCCGCCCATTATGAATCTCTCCAT
>CAZPTW010000233.1:0-5579 GCA_964589235.1 uncultured Smithella sp.
CGAACATTTGCCGGCGCTTTGGAAGAGAAGAAAACACATTATCCATAACCGCAACATCACGCTCGTGCGGGCCACCGCCGATGAAATGGTCCGCGCCGCAGGGTTTTTGGCGCAGAAAGTCAACAAGGCGATCGGCCAGGTGCGGATTTTGATCCCCCTGCGCGGTTTTTCAGAACCCAACGCCGCCGGGAAACCTTTCTATGACCCGGAAGCCGACCGGGAATTCATCCGGGCGTTGAAACAAAATGTAAGACAAGGCGTTGAGATTTTCGAAATGGACGCGCACATCAACGACGATGCTTTCGTGTCGGAGGCCGTCCATCAAATGTTGGACATGTTGGAAAAAGATCATCGCAGACCATGAGGAAAAGACGATGGACGTGTGCATTTATCCTTTGAATACAGGATTCATCAGACTGGACAAAGGGGCTTATATCACGCCGGGCGAGGGCTACGGGACAGAAGTCGATGTCCCCGCCTGGGCGTTTTATGTCACCGATGGAAAAGAAAAGTATCTCGTGGACACCGGCATGAGTGAGACCAAAACGGCCGATTGGCACCACAGGGGCTCCTATCAGCCGGACGGCTTTCGCATCGACGAGCGCCTCAGAGCGCTGGGCGTCACTCCCGAAGAAATTCAGGCCGTCTTTTTCACGCATCTGCATTGGGATCACTGTTCCAATATGAGGATGTTTTCAAGGGCGAAATTTTTCGTTCACGCTCGGGAGCTCGCTTTCGCCAGAGATCCTCACCCCCTTTATTATAAGTCGTATGAATCGCCAAAATTGGGTGCCGTTGCGCCGTTTGACGGCGCAACTTTTGAAACCGTGGACGGGGAATTTCGATACAACGATTTCATCACCCTGTTTCCCACACCGGGACACTGTCCGGGGCATCAATCGGTTTGTGTCCAAACGAGTCATGGCGCTTTTGTGATTGCCGGAGACGCTGTTTTCGCCGATGAAAATCTCAAGCCGGACCGGCATCGCAATCTTCCTTTCACGCCGATGGGCCGTTATGTCGATGTGTTCGAGATGTATGAAAGCATGGAGAGGATTTTTGCTCGCGCGGACCATATTTTGACCGGACACGGAATGGGCGTGTCCCAAAAACCTGTCTATTCCTGAGAGAGGCCGCCTGCATGTTATCGTGGATGGAAGAAAGAAAATGGTTTCTGAGGATTTGCCGCAGGGCCCTCGATGCGGGGCTGCAAGTATCCACGGGCGGTAATTTGAGCATGATTCTCGGGAGCGACGTTTTTTTGGTGAAGCCCAGCGGCATTTCTCTGTACGATCTTCAAGCGAAGGATTTGCTGATTGCCGACCTTTCAGGAAAAACGCTGGAAGGGCGGGGCAAACCCACCAAAGAAATCGCCACGCACCTGAGCATTTACCGGGTGCGTCCGGACATCGGAGGCGTTGTCCATTATCACCCGCCTTATGCCACGGCGTACGCGGTGTGCGCGAAAACGATTCCGCTTTTGACCGTTCATGCCGAAAGAATCCTGGGCACCATTCCCGTCATTCCGCCGTGCGATGAAGGGAGTGAGGCGCTGGGTTTGGAAGTTCAAAAGGTGTTTGTCAATCCCCGAATCAAGGTCGCTCTGCTCGCCGAGCACGGCATTTTGGCGGCTGGCGCGGATCTTACGGAAGCGCAGAATCTGGCGGAGCTGGTTGAGGAGACGGCGAAAATCGCCTATTTGAGCGAAAGGCTTTAAGTGGGAATGCCCCGAGGGAGAAGAAAATCCGCATGAAACACGAGATGCCAAGCTGCGGTGGATGCAGGACCTGCGAGATGGCTTGCTCTTTCCATCATACCGGGGCGTACAACCCTTCCTTGTCCAGTATTCGTATCCTGGAGCGAGACGGCGGGAGGGGGTATTGGGTTGAGCTTTTGGAAGCGAAAAGTGGTTATGCGTTTGCCTGCGATCGATGCCGGGGATTGGCCAAGCCATGGTGCGTCAAAGTCTGTCGCGAGGAAAAAGAGTTGCTGGCCATTTTGGACATTTTCGGGTCGCTCGGTCAAGAAGCCATGAAGTCCGGAGGATCCGGTGTATGACGGAGAGTCCCCCTTTCTCATATGCCGGAAAAATCCTCCGGATCAATTTGACAAGTCGGGAGGTACGCCTTGAGCCGACGTCGCGGTACGCTCGGGAGTGGATCGGTGCGTCGGGCATTGCCGTCAAAATGCTCTATGACGAATTGAAAACGAAAGTGACGCCCTATGATCCCGCGAATCTGCTGATTTTCGGGGCCGGTGCGCTTTTGGGCACGCCGGCGCCCGGGGCGTGTAAGATGAATGCAAGCTCCCTAGGTCCGTTGACAGGCGGCTGGGCCAGCAGCCTAAGCGACAGTTATGTGGGCGGCCAGCTCAAGTACGCAGGCTACGACAGCGTGGTCATCGAAGGGTGGACGTCGAGGCCGGTTTACCTCTGGATCGACGATGAAAACGTTGAATTCCGTGACGCCTCTCGGCTCTGGGGGGCAACCACCTGGGACACGCTCGAGGCGATTCGGAAGGAGCTAGGGGATCCAAATCTTCATTGCGTGTCGATCGGTCCTGCCGGAGAGAACCTGGTCCGGGGCGCCTGCATCATTCAGGATCAAGGGAGGGCTTTTGGACGATGCGGTCTGGGCGCCGTCATGGGCTCGAAAAACCTCAAAGCCATGGTGGTTCGTGGAACCGGATCGATTCGGGTGGCTCGGCCGGAGTCGTTTATGGACGCTGTGATGGACATTCGGGCCATGTTCGATCGAGCCAAAAGCGTGGACAATCTCCGCAAGTACGGGACCTTGTCTTGCTTGCCCCGGAAACAAGAAGTCTGCGGCCTGCCCTATCGGAACTTTCAGGAATGCGCCGTTCCCGAGGAGATGCTCGAGGCGATCGATCCGCGTCGAACCATCGAGAAGTACGAAGTTTCGCGTCAGAGTTTCCCAGGATGCGTCATCGGCTGCGGACGCCGTCTTCATATCACCGAAGGTCCCTACGCGGGCCTCCGCACGGAGGCTTGCCAACACGAGGCCATGGGGACGCTGCAGACCCGGCTGGCGATGACGGAACCGACGTTTCTTTTCAAAGCCAACGCCCTTTGCAATCAGCTGGGACTGGATGTCGACGCGGCCGGGGGCGCGATCGGATGGGCGATGGAATGTTATCAGCGCGGCATTCTCACCGAGAAAGACCTCGATGGCCGGCCCCTGGTCTGGGGAGACGCGGCCGCGGCGCTGACATGGATTGAAAAAATCGCCTACCGGCGAGGTTTTGGCAATGTGTTGGCCGAGGGCTCGGCGCGCGCGTCCGCTATCGTGGGGCGAGGCAGCGGCTACTTCGCCATGCATATCAAAGGACAGGATCTCTACGAGCCGTGCCGAGGCTCCAACGGATGGCTTTTGGGGACTGCGACCTCGACGCGGGGCGGCGGACATACCACAGGGGCGATCGTCATTGAAACCGTCGGAGAGATCGATCCCGAAAAAGCGGCTCGCGTTTATGGGGCGCGTCACGTGGACCGGCCTTTGGAGTACTCCGGCAAGGCGCGGATGGTGCTCTACATGGAGACTTTATCGCGAATCGCCAACCCCCTGGGTATTTGTCTGTACAGCACCACATGTTGGGATTTGGAGCAGATCGATTTACCTCAGATGGCCCGTCTGTATTCAGAGGCCACAGGGTGGGAGACATCCGTGGACGATCTCAAACGGATCGCCATGAGACAGTTGAGCCTGGAGAAGGCGATCAACCTGCGGTTCACGAATTTTGACCGCCGTCACGACATGCCCACGCCGCGAGATCTGCATGAGCCCATTCCCTCCGGTAATCTCGCGGGCTGGAAGCTCGATGAGAAAAAATACGACGAAATGCTCGATGAGTACTATGATCTGCACGGATGGAACAAGCAAAACAGCTATCCGACCCGGGCGGCCCTTGTGGCGCTCAACCTGGCCGATGTTGCAGACGATCTCGAGGCCATTGGAAAACTCGGCTGAAAATATCCGATACGCGAAAGGAGAAATAGAACATCCATGATTACCGCCACCCTCTTCCCCGGCAAATACATCCAAGGATCCGGTGCGATCGACGACCTGTCGTCTTGGGCCGGACGCTATGGGAAAAAAGCGTTTATCATCGCCAGTCCTTCGTCGTTTGATCACCTTCTTCCCCCCATGCTGGCCGCGATGGATGCCTCCTTTCCCGTTACGGCCGAAAAATTCGCGCGGGAATGCTCCGATGAAGAAATCGCCCGCCTCAAAGACATGGCCGTGCGAAAAGGCTCCGATGTGATCATCGGCCTAGGCGGCGGTAAGACGCTCGACACGGCCAAAGCCGTGGCCAGTCTGATGAACGTTCCCGTCATTCTCGCGCCGACCATCGCCTCCACGGACGCTCCGTGCAGTTGTCTGTCCGTCATTTACCGGCCCGACACAGGAAGAATCAAACGCGTGCTGATGATGCGCCAGAATCCCGATGTGGTTCTCGTGGATACAAAAGTGATCGCGGCCTCACCGGAAAGATTTCTGGTCGCCGGCATGGGCGACGCTCTGGCGACCTGGTTCGAGGCGGAATCCTGCCGTCTCAAGCACGCCAGAAACATGGTCCGGGCCTACAGTTCGATGACGGCGCAGGCGCTTGCGCGTCTGTGTTATGAAACGCTCCTGGAGTACGGGCACGCCGCCAAGACGGCTTGCCAAATGCATGTGGTGACACCGGCCTTGGAGCATGTGGTGGAGGCCAATACGCTTTTGAGCGGTGTCGGTTTTGAAAGCGCGGGCCTGGCCGCGGCGCATGCCATTCAAGACGGCCTGTCCGCCTTGGACAAAAAGCATCAATCCTATCACGGCGAGAAAGTGGCCTTCGGAACTTTGGTCTCGCTGTTCTTGACGGACAAGTCCATGGCGGTCATCGACGAGGTCTACTCGTTTTGTCAGTCCGTCGGCCTGCCCGTGACGTTGGGCGACTTGGGGCTTTCGGGGCTCACGGACGCGGAGATCGGCAAGATTGCGTCGATCGCCTGCGCCGAGAAAGAAACCATTCACAATGAATTGCTTCCCGTCACGCCCGACGCGGTGGTCGCGGCGATTAAAGTCGCAAACGAGGAAGGAGCCAGACGCAAAGGGTCCATTTCCGTCGATTGACGTCGGAACGATTTCAAGCAACCATGTCTTTGATGATATCGCTTACAGAGCGGATATCGTGGATCAAGGCGGCCACTTGGCCTGCGCCGGCGATGGCGTTTTCGTGATCGCCTGTGTCCCAGGCGCGAATGCGGTCGGCGTAATGGAGGGCCTCCTCCAGGTCGATGCCGGGGTCGTCGAGGAGTCTTTTGAGCGACGGCGTGACGATCGCCCGGGTCATCAACACTTTTTGAACGGGAAACAAAGCCGTTCCGCCGTCCGGGCAAGACACGACGGCTTCTTTCCATTTTTCAGACACGGTGCTTTCCTTCGAAGCCAGGAAGCGGGTTCCGATTTGCACGCCTTGCGCGCCCAACGCCAAAGCGGCCCGGTATCCGCGGGCGTCGGCGATGCCGCCCGCGGCGGCAATGGGGATCTTGACGGCATCCGCCACCAAAGGAACGAGCA
>CAZPTW010000234.1:0-5561 GCA_964589235.1 uncultured Smithella sp.
CCTCGTTTTAAATACTTGCACCTCACGGGAATCTCGAAACTGTCGAAGTCAGGAGCTTTTTTGACTGAAGCCCCGACACCGGTCGGCGCGAATCTTGTTTTTCCCCAGCGACTTTCCTCTTTTAAATCTCCATCTTCTCCAAGGCCATGATCCTCTTTCGCAACACGTCCGGAATGGGAACTTTCTTATTGTTTCTGTAGTCATAAGTGACCACCACGCCCTCGCCTTCGGCGGCGATTCGCTTGTGTTTCGTGCTGAAGACCTCATACCCCATCACCACTCGGTCTTCCTCCATACTCAAAATTTTGGCGCCGACGATGACCGTATCGGGATACTGCAGAGGCATTTTGAAGCGGCATTCGGTGGAAGCCAGAATCGGCCCGATTCCTGTCTCACGGGAAAATTCCATCATATTGAGGCGATTGAAATATTCGATTCTGATCGATTCGAAGTAACGGAAATAAATGATGTTGTTGACGTGTCCCATGGCATCCATCTCCCCCCAGGCCACGGGAATGTTCATGGTCACGGTACAGGCGGATAATACGTCGTCCGGCATAGGCCCTCCTTCTTTTGGTTGATGATTCTGAGTCCATTTTTTTATCCTTTGTTTCAATATAATCTCTCACCGTTCACGAGGCAATGCCCTCAAATTTACCGACCTTTTATCCACCCGGTTCATTTTCGACACTCCATGCCGAACCTTCCGAAAATTCAGGATGTTGAATGAAAGGCTTGTTTTATCCGATGACATCCTTTAGAAACCGATGATCATTTTCATGCTCGGAGCTTTTGACGCTTTATGAAAAAGAGAATATTCATGGGATGTTTCCTGATCCTCATAGGGATCGGATCGGCGGGTTATCTCTTTCGGGAGCCTCTTTTAGCGGCCATGGGACAATTCATGGCCCCACAGAACCGTCAATCGGCGGATCTCGTCATCTTGGAAGGCAACGCCTACATTTACAGCGGGTTTATTCAAACAGGCATAGAGATGCTCAAAAACGGAAGAGCCAAGAAAATGGTCGTGGTCCTTCATCGGATGCCGCTTGCGCACCATCCTTTCGGCGCGAGCGATGACTACCCGGCAGCTGTCGTCAAAAGACTCAAAGAAATCGGACTTGCGCAAAATCAGTTCCAAGTCGTAGTCACCCCGGTCGATCATCCGGTCACATTGACGGAGGCGAAATCCGTCTTCGAAAACCTCGGCTCGGGAAAAATTGCAAGCGCCATTTTGATCGCACAGGCGTTTCACACACGCCGAAGCTACCTGGTTTACGCGTCCGTCGCCTCCCCTTTCGGAATCAAAATCTATCCTCAAGCCGCTTTCACGGAATTTCAAGCAGAAAAATGGTGGACCACCGGCCTGGGAAAGCGTGAATTTCTGTTGGAATTCGGCAAGCTTGTTTATTACTTGATTTGCCGCCACATCCCGTTTAAATTTTCATACGAATAAAAGGAGTTCCCATGAGAATCATCTATGCCGCCGACATACACGGAGCCTTCGAACGAGTCAAGATGCTCCTTTCAGAAACCATGGCCGATGTTTACATCATCGCCGGCGACTTGGTCGACATCCCTTTTTACAACATGAATACCGCGATTAACTACCATGAACTGCAGTCTTATTTTCATGGCTTGCGTGTCCGGATGCGCAAAGAATCGATGATCATCGAAGATTTTGTCGACGAACTCCTCAACAGTCCGGATATTTCGACGGAAATAGAGGAAAACGGCACGAAGTACCAGCAATATACCATCCGAGCTCGCCGGGTTCTTCAGCAGAAATACAAAGTTTTGGAAAATATCTTGTCCACCAAACCCAAATCGCAGGTTTTCGCCCTTCCCGGCAACTACGATATGGACTTGAAATATACCTCCCTGCATGAACGCGATCTTCACATGCACTGGCATCATATCCGGGACATGAGAATCGCCGGCTATGGTGGCGCCGAAATCTGGACACCGGGCATTCCCGAACGTTATGTCGTGCGCTACCGAGGCGGCCTGCCGTTTGAAAGCGGCAACAATCCGATGTACAACTTTTTCAAGGCGGTCAAACCCCAAATCATCGTCAGCCACCAACCGGCGCATGGCATCCATGACCGTGTCAACCAATTCGGCACCTCAGGAACAACCGCGCTTCGCTATTACTGCGATCATAACCCGGTTTTGCTTTGCCTGACCGGTCATGTGCATACGGACTGGGGATTTCAGTTGAGCGAAAAAACCATTTATCTGAATCCCTCCAATTTCGGAGAAGTCACCACACTGACCGGCAACGTCGCGGAAGGCGGGTTCTTCTACACCATCGAGCTCGATGAAGACGAAGGAGGCGTCCGAAAAATTATTTTCAAGAAACTTGTCGAAGACCGGGTTCACGATATCGCCGACTATTATCAAAAAGACGGCCGCTGGCAGGAATTCCTCGTCGACCCCGAAAGGTACGCCGCCCGCCGCGAAGGCCGAAATTTCGACATGAAAGAAGCGAAAGTCTCCCACATTCCTGAAGTGCAACTTTACAATGAAATCAAACAATTTTACCGCACTTTCCAGACGGAGGCCACAGAAGAGCGCCTGCAGAAACTCGAAGAGATCGCCGCACTCATCGACGAGCAGGTGCAAGGCGACATCGCCATGGATGTCATGGGTTCCACCAACATGGGGCTTTGCGAAACGACGTCGGACATCGATTTTGTCGTCTACGTCCGGTGCACGCCGGGCTTCACGGAGGATATTCAAGCCTGCACGCAATACAAGGAGGCGGAAAAGATCATCCATTCGATCCTGAAGCCGACTTACGCCTTTCAAATTCTGGACACCGTGGATCTCAACGTCGTCGAAAAAGCCATCCGGGAGCGCGACTACGAAAATGAAATGGCCATGCGCTTTGTAGCCTACCGCGCCATCTGCCGGCCGATCAACTACCGTTTCATCGCGCCGGTGGAGGATCTGCTTAACTCAGATATGGACTACCGTAAAGAACTCGAAGGCAGCATCCGCTCTTATTTCCGCATTTTTATCAATACGTCCCAGCACACACGGTCTTTCAAGAAGTATGAAAGCCGCATCCGGGAAATCGGCATCCGCTTGCCAGAGTCCATCCGCCAGAAAATCAAGGCCTATTTTCACCAAGACATGGACGCAAGCGACTGTCCGATGCCTTCGGAAGAGGATCACCCAGAGCCTTAAGTGATATTCATCGCCAACAGCTTGAAGCCATCGCAAAACAGCACCGACATGCTTTTGTCAGACAAAATTTTCCCCACAAATCCCACACCGAATTTCGGATGAGCGATGATATCGTTGGCCTGGTATGATTCGGAGATCGCATAAGCCCGGACCGGCGCGTCCGGCGGACGGTTTCGCATCTTGAGATCCCATTGCAGGGCGGCCTGATGATCCGGCAGGTCTTTCTTCAGATCGGTGGTTGTTCTCTTCGGGAAGCCGGCCTTGGTGGATGGGGCGCGCCGGCTTTTCTGGCGATTTTCCACCGCATCCGGCGCGTGACGGTATTTGTGCTCCGCCCCGCACGTTTTGCACTTGACACGGTGAACCATGCCATCCACTTTGAACAAAACCACATGGGTTAGAAGCAATTTGCATTTCAGACAGTAGGCATCGATATTATCACCAACAGAAGGCACGATAAACTCCTTGGTCTTTATTTTCGGGGGCTGGCTATATCAAATTCTTGAAGGATGTTCTAACAGATCGTGACACAAGGCGAAGTTTTTTTTCAACCCTGAACGAAATCAAAGCCTTGCGGCGAGAACAGCCGCCCCGACGGCCCCGTTTTGCTGCGCGTAGGGCGAAACGAGTATTTCCACCCCCAGCTTCTTGGAAAGCGCCGTGACAACGCCTTCGTTCCTTGCGACGCCTCCTGTCATCACCAAAGGTTGGCAAACCCCCACACGCGCCAGCATAGCCGATACGCGCACCGCGATCGACTCATGAATGCCGGCGATGATATCCGACCGGTTCTCGCCGCGAGCGATGAGCGATATGACCTCCGACTCGGCAAAAACGGTACATAGGCTGCTGATCTTGGCGGGTTTCGACGATTTCTGAGATATCACACCGAATTCGTCGAGATTGACTTCCAGCGCCCGCGCCATCACTTCCAAAAACCGTCCGGTTCCCGCGGCGCATTTGTCGTTCATTACAAAATTTTTGACTTTGCCTTGATCGTCGAGGGCGATGGCTTTGGAATCCTGCCCGCCGATATCGACAATGGTTCGAACCTTCGAATCCAAAAAATGCGCGCCGGCGGCATGCGCCATGATTTCGGTGAACGACTTGTCGGCAAACGACACGGCATTGCGGCCGTAGCCGGTCGAGACGACTTTGGCAATAGAGGCTTTTTCAAGGCCGAGCTCGCAGAGCAGTTCCTCGTAAACCTTCATCCCCGCCGCTTCCGCATTGTATCCGGTAAAAATCACCTTGGTTCCGATCACTTGGCCCCGATCGATCACCGCTGCTTTGGCCGTAATCGATCCGATGTCAATCCCCGCTGTCCGCATGTCACATTCCCTCTCATCAAGTATCCACAGAGAACAGTTTGAAAACCTTTTCCTATCTTTTCTTCCGTTCCTTGATCATCTCCATGAACGCGTCAATGCGCGTCGATATCTGGCTTTCGGAAAAACTTCGTTCATCGGTCATATCCGATTCGATCATCAGGCAGGGGAGCCCCCGTTCGCGCTCCACGATCCTCTGAATATCGAGCTGGCCGAAAGAGTAGGGCTTGCAGCTACGGTTGGAATGCAACACAAACCCGTCGACATCATATTTGTCGATCATCGCCAGCACGGTCCGGGCCATTTCATCGACGCCGATATTGAGGTAAATCCGTGTGTAGGCCTCCGCCATGGAATCCATAAAGCGGTTTTCATCGATGTATTTGATCACCCCGCACCAGGCCGACGTGTATGTGTCCGCCACCAGGCAGGCGTTGTGCGAGGCGAATTTATTGGAGAGCCACCGGGTGCGGTGCCAGATGGGGATATTATCCCACAAAAGCCGGTATTTTTCGTTCGGAACCACCCCGATTCCGCGAGCCACGCGGTTTTGCATCTGCGCCAACAAATTTTGATAATAACGCACCGCCGTTTTCGTTCCCCGCAGTGTCACGATAAGCGCCAGGTGATAAAAGGCGTCAAACGCACTCATGGGAGCGGGCCGACAAGCGGCGGTATCGAGTACAGCCTGCCAAAGTTTTTGGCCTTCGAAAGAAAGACGTCCCGCCTCCTGGAGCTTCTCAAAATCATATTTCCGTTTGCAAACATCTTCGATCATTTGAATATATTCGTCGATTTGTGCGCGGACATAACGCGCGGCCTCTTCCGAATAGCCGGTGTGGCAAAACGGAGTATCCAAGATGAACAACGGCACATTGAAATAGCGCGCCTGTATTTCGTACCACTTCAGCACGGTCCCACAGATATTATTGCAACAGACCAACATATCGGGACGCGGAAGCCCGCCGATCGGCCCGCCGTTGACGGTCGCACAGGCGATATCGGAACGCGCGTAGGAACATAAATCGTTCGAATAGCCCA
>CAZPTW010000235.1:0-5543 GCA_964589235.1 uncultured Smithella sp.
CTGGAGGTAACTGACCACCCTTTCTACCAAACTGTCAAGTCAAGTCCGTCCTCTTGTTGTGGATCCCCTCGGTACTCCTTTCCGTTATCGGTGTAGTACTGTTCGATCGTATAGGGACATTCCTCCAGGACCTGCTCCAGAAAGACCTTGGCGGAATTCTGGGTCTTGTCCGGAAGAATCGCGGCGTAGAGCTCACGGGAGAAGTCATCGATGGCCACAAACAGGTATTCCCGTCGCTCGAAGGGCGATTCTCCCTTGAGCAGCGGCAGCCTCTTGGTGTCCCCGTGCAGCATCTGGCCGGGATAATCCTTGTTGTAGCGCCTGGCCTTGCTCTTTAGCCGAGATTCGATCTCCTTTTCGATCTTTGACAACCGTCTGAGGCCATATTTCAAGCAGCGGAATCGCTTGTTCGTACTGTTGTGAATTGAAAAATCCCGCTGCCGGCCCTGTCGGAGGATCTTGTATATCGTGGGGCGGGAAACATGATAGGCCTCCGCCAGATCGCTGACCTTCTTCCCCTGACCATGATATGCCTGATATACCTCCTCTCGTTGAATCGGTGTCAACCGCGTCCTTTTATGTATGACCATGGGACTTCCTCCTTTCGCCCTCTTCTGGCAGGAAATCCCGAAAATGTAAACAACGCTAGCTTAACTCACACCTATTTTTTATACTCGGATACATGTCTTGGCCGGGTGAAAAGCAGCGCGATCAAGAATCCGAGGGTCAAGCAACCGGCGGCAGTAAAAAGGGATTGCTGTTTATTGAACTCGGCAAAGACGAAACCGCCTACGACCCCCGCCGCGCCCCATGCCGTAAGCAGGAATCCATACACCTTGCCGATATAGGTCGGCCCGAAAGAATCGGCCGCGAAGGAAGGCATCACCGCGAAGCCGCCTCCCAAACAGGACAAAAGATAACAAGCAATGATCGTGAACAAAAGAACACTGGTGATTTGGGGTAAGAGCACATAAAGAATCGCTTGAGTTATGAACATCACCATATAGGTTCCTTTCCGACCAATTTTGTCAGAAACGGCAGCCCAGAAAAGGCGGCCTAGTCCATTGAAGATCGAGGCAATAGCCAGAACGCCACCCCCCAACACCGCGAGCTTTGCCGGATCATCGATTCCTTGGGCGATTTTATAAACTTCCTGCGCCATGGGAGAAAGCTTGGACAAAAGGCCCATACCGGCGGTGACGTTCAGGAAAAGCATCCCCCAAAGCATATACCACTGACGAGTTCTCTTGGCTTCCGTCCAACTGAAAGAATCCGCCGCACTGACCGTGGTCGCAGGCGGCGTGAAACCTTTGGGAAGCCATCCGGCGGGAGGATTTTTCAGCGTCAGCGCAGCCAACACGCAGAAAACGAGATAAACAGTTCCGAGGATGAAAAAAGCATTCGCCACACCGAACTTATTGATGATACCGGGAATGATCATGCCGATGAAGAAGGCACCAAAGCCGAATCCCATAACGGCAAGGCCCGTGATCAGACCGCGTTTATCCGGAAACCATCGGATAAGCGTTGCGATCGGAACCACATACGTCAAGCCATTGCCGATACCCGCGATCACGCCGTATCCAAACAGCAGGAATAAGAAATTGCCGCTGTGTAAAGCAACACCGCCCAGCAAAACGCCGACACCGTAAAAGCATCCGCCAAGTGTCGCGACAAACTTTGGGCCTTTCTTATCGACCAGCATGCCGCCAAAAGCCGCCGATACACCGATCACGCCAATAATCAACATAAAAACTCTCTGGACCACCTTTGTTTCCCAACCGTGCAAAGCCACAATGGGCTTGACAAAGACCGACCACGCGTAAACTGTACCCAAAATCAACATGATGATCACGCCGGCGATCGCCAAAAGCCATCTTTTACTCTCCAAATTCTCATTTACCATAAATTTCTTTCCTCCCTTGCCTTTTTAAGGCAGCCATTTATTTTGGTGACCACAAGACTATCCGCCATAAGGCGAAATCATCAACGTGTCAGATCATAAATCCATTAATGACACGCGAACAAACATCCCCAGGGTACCGGGCATGTTTGTTCGCATTTTTCACAAAAAGGGTTTTTCTCCGATATCCTCTAGAGTCCCTTGATTTTCACTGCGCACACCTTGTATTCAGGAATTTTACCAGTTGGATCAAGAGCCGGGTTGGTTAAAAAATTGACAGGGGCTTCAACAAAGTGAAAGTTCATAAAGATCGTCCCGGGCGCGCTTCGCTCGGTCAATTTGGCCTTCGCTTTCACCTCACCGCGTCGTGATATAACGGCAACATAATTCCCGTCACGGACACCGAATTTTTCAGCGTCCACCGGGTTGATTTCCACGAGACTTTCAGGGTACCGCTCAGTCGGGCCTTCAGCCCGTCTGGTCATTGTGCCGGTGTGGTAATGATAAATGACGCGGCCTGTCGTCATTATCAACGGATAATCTTCATCCGGAAGTTCATGGGGGGCGATGTATTCAATCGCGGAAAACAACCCCAATCCTCGGGAGAATCTGTCTTTGTGAAGGAATTTCGTTCCTTTATGCTCATGCGTGGGACACGGCCATTGAATGCCTTCTTTTTCGATGCGTCTGTAGGTTATCCCCGCGTAGCTCGGTGTTACGGTGACAATTTCATCAAAGATTTCTCTAGCCGAGCCATAATGCATGGGGTACCCGAATTTGTTGGAAATGCCACAGATAATTTCCCAATCAGGCTTGGCTTCCCCGGGGGGGTCCAAAGCCTTGCGTACGCGTTGGACACGACGTTCGGTATTGGTGAACGTTCCGTCTTTTTCGGCAAAGCTCGCCACAGGCAGAACGACATCCGCCAATTGGGCGGTTTCTGTCATAAACATGTCTTGAACCACCAGCAGGTCCAGATTTTTAAGCTCTTTTTGGACATGATGCAAATCCGGATCGGACAGGAGTGGATTCTCACCCATGATATAAAGGGCCTTAATGCGACCGTCACCGGCCGCCATCATCATTTCCATCAGCGTAAGTCCGGGCTTGGCCGACAATGTCGCTCCCCATGCCGTCTCAAATTTCTTTCGGATATCTTCCGAAGTAACCGGCTGATATGCGGGATAGACGTTCGGAAGACCGCCCATATCACAGGCTCCTTGCACGTTATTCTGGCCTCGCAAAGGATTGACCCCCCCACCTTCAATGCCTACGTTCCCGCACAGCATGGCCAGATTGGCAATACTTTTGACATTGTCCGTACCGCTGATGTGTTGGGTGATTCCCATTGCATAAAGAATGCTTGCCCGGTTGGCTTTGGCATACATGCGGGCGGCTTTCTTCAAATCTTCCGCCGGAACGCCGGATATTTTTTCAACGTATTCCGGTGAATATTTGGCAACGACCGCTTTGAACGCGTCAAAATTTTCCGTTCTTTTCGCGATATAGTCCTTCGCTTCAATTCCCTCGGCTAGAATGACGTTCATCATTCCGTTTAAAACCGCGACATCGGTTCCAGGTTTTTGGCGAAGCCAGATGTCAGCATATTTCACTAAATCGATTTTACGGGGGTCGATGACAATAAGCTTCGTTCCGCGCTGTTTGACCGCGCGTTTGACTTTTGCACCGATAACGGGATGATTTTCCGTCGTATTGGTTCCCGTGGCCAATATGAGATCCGTGTATTCGATTTCATCGATGGAATTTGTCATTGCTCCACTGCCGAAAGTAGCGGCCAGACCGGCCACCGTCACGGAGTGTCAAAGCCGCGCGCAATGATCCACATTGTTGGTGCCCACGCCCGCGCGGATAAACTTCTGGAATAAATAGTTCTCTTCGTTTGTGCATCGTGCGGAAGCCAGACCGGCGATGCTGTCGGCGCCATATTTTTCCTTAATCCCCTGCATCTTTTGGGCGATGAAAGTGAAAGCTTCATCCCAAGAGGTTTCTTTGAAATCTTCATTTTTCGCATATCGAATCAGGGGTTTTTTGAGACGATCGGGATGAGAAATAAAATCCATTCCGAAACGGCCTTTCACGCAGAGGCTGCCTTCATTGGGGGGACCGTATTGGCGGTTGCCCATGACTTTGACAATTTTATTGTCTTTGGTGTAGAGATCCATTTGACAGCCGACACCACAATATGTGCAGGTTGTGCGGGTTTTGGAAAGTTCCCAAGGACGTCCGCCGAATTTCGCCTGTTTGAAAGTGATCGCTCCGGTGGGACAGACCTGCAGACATTCGCCGCAGAAGACACAAGTGGAATCGATATAGTCCGCATCAAAAGCCGGACCGACCTTCGCGTAAGAACCGCGGTTGGAAAAATCGAG
The DNA here is from genome assembly GCA_964589235.1 of uncultured Smithella sp. Taxonomy (GTDB): domain Bacteria; phylum Desulfobacterota; class Syntrophia; order Syntrophales; family Smithellaceae; genus UBA8904. Next base: position 4,294 of record CAZPTW010000235.1, read on the forward strand.
TACCTCGTTGACTTGGATTTCATTGCAGGCACGGATGCATCTGCCGCATAAGACGCATTTGTTCAAGTCACGATAAATCATCGTATTGGTATTATCCGGGAAGTGCCCCGGAGGTTCGATGGGAAAGCGAGGCTTTTCAATTTTGAGCCAGTAAATCAAATCCTGAAGTTCGCAGGATCCGTTTTGTTCGCAAGTTAGGCAATTGTGATCCCCAGAGGCCCACAGCAACTCAACGATCATCTTCTGAGCGGCCCGAACCGCAGGAGTATTGGTCCGCACAACCATACCGGGACTCACCGGCATGCAACAGGATGCGACAAGAGATCGCGCGTTTTCAACTTCCACGACACAGACTCGGCAGGCGCCCACATTGGTTGTATTGGGGTAGTGACATAAAGTCGGGATATAAATTCCGGCACTTCTGGCAACTTCCAGAATAGTCTGTCCAGGCTGAGCTTTCACGAGCCGATCGTCGATTGACACTGTGATGCTTTTTTCCATTTTTCCCCTTCCTTGTCACATTCATACCATCTTTGAAGATCATACTTTGACAACGGTGAAGCAATAAGAAACTTTTTTATTCTCTTTAGATACATCGTATAAGTAAATCGGTTATATTATTTGTGGGGAAACGTCAAGATTTTTACAAATGACTGTAAGAAGCACATCGACTGTCCAGTTGGTCAGTTACCTATAAGAGGTGACGGATGCGACGGACAGAGCTCCCTCAAAAGATACGGAAGATACGATTTGAAGAGGTATACGGCGGAGGGAAGAAGCGGTACAGATATTAGGGTTACGCAGCCGGACCTTTAGGCTTTATATCATCAGCCGGCTGCTGTCCAAACGGCCTCAAATAAGACAATTTACCCTTAAATACATTGATTATTTGGACTGATTTTGTTTGTTCCCCCTTTCAGATTTGCCATTTTTTATCATGATGCCGTTCCAATGATCATAATGTTAATCTCACCTGTGGTTGCCTGCTGAATAAGGGCGGCCTTTCATAAGGATGATCAAGCCATGTCCAGAGATCAGGTAAATTCCCGTATGTGGCGCTCCGCCTTGGTTTCCGTCATTGCGCTTTGAAATTCCAATCGTGGGAACCAGTGTAACAGCTTGCTCAATATGCCACAAAATCTTTGCATTGTTGAGTCCTCCTTTGTTTATGTGCGCTCTTCATCAAGCCACCGTCACAAATCAGGGCTCACCATTCGCTTTATTTTTATCACTTCATTTGGACAAAAGTG
>CAZPTW010000236.1:0-5505 GCA_964589235.1 uncultured Smithella sp.
CGTTCGAGGAGGGGATATAGACCGTAAACGTGGTGCCGGCGCCGGGTGTCGACTCCACGGTGATGATGCCCTCATGGCTTTTCACGATCGAATAACAGATCGCGAGCCCCAACCCCATGCCTTTGACGCTGCCCATTTGTTTGGTCGTAAAATAGGGATCGAAGATTTTTTTCAGATGCTCCCGGGAAATCCCCACGCCGTGATCGCGGACGTGCCACCGGACGTAATGCCCGGCCGCCAAGGGGGGGACCTCATCAGCGGCCAATATGACATTTTCAGCAGCGACTTCGATGGTCCCGCCCTGCGGCATCGCTTCGCACGCGTTGGACACCAGGGCATGGACCACTTGGTGCATCTGACCTTCGTCAATCTGCGCCGACCAGAGGCCGTCGGGAAGGTCGAACTTGCAGTCGATGTTTTTGCCGCTCAGCGTGAAGGTCACCGCTTCTTGAATGACATGGGCGATCGACGCGGTTTTACGCTGCGGCGACCCTCCCCGCGAATAGGTCAACAGTTTTCGTGTCAGCGCCTTGGCTTTCATGCAGTGCTCCTCGGCGGAAAGCAGACGCGAATACGCGGGACTGTCGGGGGCGACATCCATTTTCGCAAGCGCCAAAGAGCCGAAAACGGCGGTGAGGATGTTGTTGAAATCGTGGGCGATGCCGCCGGCCAAAAGGCCGATGGATTCCAACTTCTGGGCCTTGGCCAGTTCGGCCTCCATGAAGCGGCGCACGGTCACGTCCCGGCCCAGGCACTCATAGGAGATCGTTTTCCCGCCGGGTTCGCGCACCGCGATCACCGTCATCTCCAAAACGACGGTCCGCCCGTCCCGGGCTGTCGCCTCGACGACGACATTTTTCAAGACATCTTTCGTCCCGCTTAAAACGTTCATCCACTTCTGAAGATGATTTCGGCCGATGACCTTGTATTGATTCTGGACATCGGCCGAATAATCTGCCAGCTTATAGCCCAAAATTTTTTCGGCGGAATCGTTGATATAGACGATCCGGCCGCTTTCCGCCGCGATGCGGAAAATCGCCTCGTCGGCGTATTGCGCCAGCCGTTCATAGACGCCTTTGATCTCGATATTTTCGGCTTTGACGCGGTTGAGTTCCGTCGAATCGTGAATCACCGCGGCTACCGCGGCCAACCGGCCTTCCTCGTCGTGATGAACCGTCGCATGAACGGTGAAGAGCCTCTGCAAGCCGTCCGCGCCGGTCATCAAACAACGCCGGTCTCTGACATCCCTCCCCGTCTCAAGAACGCTCTGAAAGACGGATCTCGGCCCGCCCCCGTGATCCTCCTCGCAATAAAAAGTCCATCGGGGGTCTGTGTGATGCGATCCGACGATCTCGGAACGATTTGTCCCCAAAATTTTTTCCAACGCGTCATTGACGTAGACGATCCGCCCTTCCCGATCGATGATCAGAAGGCCTTCGGTTACCATGTGGAGCAAATGCTCCAGATTTCCTTTGATGTCTTTCAGTTCAGCGACGGCCGATTGTAAGTCCTGAAGGTTGGATTGTATCCCCGTTATCGATGCTTGTCCATGCATGTCATTCCGCCTTTTTTTCATGGTCGAGCCGAATCCCGACCATGTTCAATTCCCTCGGCCATTTCAAAGGCCGGATGAATTATTAACCAATATTTTCGGCCTTGACAAGCAAATATTTTCAGGACAGGACGCCTGAAAAAATCCTTAAGCGGCGGGACTTTTGGGGTTTTCCGGCAAACAACCTCGGATTAAATACTTGACTTGTACGGGGCATCCTTGAAATAATCCCGCCCACGCCGCCCGCCCCCGATGCTCTTGAGTCAGGCGGCGTAAAATCGTCACGATCTAGGAATGCAGGATATGAAAGTGTTAGGCATTTGCGTCGGCGCGTCCACCGTCTCTGCCGTCGGCGTGGAGCGAAACCGCGGCCGGACGCGCGTCGACTTTCGTCTGGCGCGTCCACATGAAGGCAATCCCCAAAAGACCCTGATGGACCTCTTGTCCGGGCTCGAGGTAAAAACCTATGACCGGATCGCAGCCACCGGCCGCAAGTTCCGGTCTTTGCTCGAGATGACGTCCATACCCGAGCCGCAAGCCGTGGAATACGCCTTCCAATATCTCAAGCCTCCCGACGTGTTCTGTCCGGCCGTCGTATCGGCGGGCGGTGAAACCTTCATGGTCTATGTCATGAACCGACGCGGTCTCATCTCCAATGTGCTGACCGGCAACAAATGCGCCTCCGGCACCGGAGATTTTTTCCTGCAGCAACTTCGGCGCATGAATGTCACGCTCGAGGAGGCCGCGGCATTTGCCGAGCAATACGAGCCCTACCCGGTCTCCGGCCGCTGCTCCGTTTTCTGCAAATCCGACTGCACACACGCCACAAACAAAGGGGTTCCCAAAGCATCGGTCACCGCAGGTCTATGCAGAATGATGGCGGGAAAGATTCTCGAATTGCTGAAAAACGTCCCCCGACGGCACATCATGATCATCGGCGGCGCGGCGCGCAACACGATGATGATCGATTGCTTGCGGCGGGACATCGAACATCTGATCGTCCCCGATGAAGCCCCTCACTTCGAAGCTCTGGGCGCGGCCCTTTGGGCCTGCGAAAACGAAACGAAACCGGTCGACGTGAGACATCTCGTCAAAGAAGGCGCCGTGGCGTTCGGTGTTTTGCCGGCGCTGACTGAATTCCAAGATCAGGTGACATTCAAGACCATCACCCGCCACCCTGTGGAGGCGGGTGATGTCTGTCTCCTGGGGCTGGATGTCGGCTCCACCACCACCAAAGCCGTCTTGGTGCGCAAGCGCGACCATGCGCTTTTGGCCGATGTCTACCTGAGAACGAACGGAGACCCGATCGGAGCGGCTCAAAGCTGCTACCGGGCCATTCTCGAACAGATCAGCCGACGCGTCCCCCCCTCCAGCCTCCTCATCGAAGGCCTGGGAATCTGCGGATCAGGACGACAGATCGCCGGGCTGCACGCGCAATCGGACGGCGTGATGAACGAAATCATCGCCCATGCCACGGCGGCGGCCCACTTCGACGCGGATGTCGACACGATTTTTGAAATCGGCGGCCAAGACGCCAAATATACGTTTCTGGTCAACGGCGTGGCCGCCGATTACGCCATGAATGAGGCCTGCTCGGCGGGCACCGGTTCTTTTTTGGAAGAATCCGCCCTCGAGACGCTCGGCATCCCGATGGAAGAGATCGCGGATTCGGCGCTGAAGGCAAAACGCCCGCTCAACTTCAACGATCAGTGCGCCGCTTTCATCGCGTCGGATTTGAAGACCGCCGTGGCCTGCGGCGCAACCCGGGAGGACATCTTGGCGGGATTGGTCTACTCCGTGTGCATGAATTACGCCAACCGGGTGAAAGGCAACCGTCCCGTCGGGAAGAAAATTTTCATGCAAGGCGGCGTCTGTTACAACCGCGCAGTGCCTCTGGCCATGGCGTCGCTCACCGGACAGGCCATCGTCGTTCCGCCCGAACCGGGTTTAATGGGCGCTTACGGCGCGGCCCTTTCCGTCAAAAAGAAAATCGATCAAGGCCTTCTGCCGCCCAAACTCTTCGATCTCAAGGCTTTGGCCGACCGAGAGGTTCATCACGGTCACTCGTTCATCTGTAAGGGGTCGAAAAACCATTGCGACCGTCGATGCGAAATCGCCGTGATCATTCTGGAAGGGAAGAAATATCCCTTCGGCGGCGCCTGCAACCAATATGATAATTTGCGGCGAGGCCTGACCTTCGACATTCCAGCGCTCGACGGCGTCGCGCAACGACAAAAGATGGTTTTCGAGACCTTTGCGACCCGCCCGTCCGAGATGAAACCGCCTCGGGGCCGCATCGGGCTCAACCGGAGCTTTTTGATCCATACCTATTATCCCCTCTATGCCCATTTCTTCACCGCCGTCGGTTTCGAACCGGTGTTGTCTAAGACATGCCTGCCCACAGGCATCGACAAAAAAAACTCGAGTTTCTGTTATCCAGGCGAACTGGCCCACGGATATTTCGAGGGGCTTTTGGCCGCCTCGTCCCCGCCGGACTATCTTTTTTTGCCTCATTTCAAAGCATTGCCCAACGATGGAAGCGCCAGAGACTCCCAGACCTGCCCATTGCTCCAGGGAGAGCCGTTTTACCTGCAAAGCGCTTTTCGCTCGTGGATCGAGGCGCTTCGGAAGCGAGGGTTGAAAAAAGTTTTGACACCGCTCATCGACCTGTCCCAGGGATTATCCGGCATGGAAAAACCGCTTTGCGCGACGGCCCGTGAGATGGGCATCCGCCCCGCCCAAGCCCGTCTGGCTTTTCAAGCCGCCCTGAGCAGCCAGCAGGCCTGCTTTGAGGCCATGCGTCAGACCGGACATGAAGCGATCGCGGATCTCGATCGACACCCCGAGGACATCGCCTTGGTGATCTTCGGCCGCCCCTATTCGGGAATGGCCGATGAAGCCAACAAAGGCATCCCCAAGATGCTCGCCTCACGCGGGTATCGTGTCATTCCCATGGATTTCCTGCCCCTTGAAAACCAGCCGGGGAAAAAACACATGTATTGGGGGACCGGCCAACTCATCCTGAAAGCGGCCGCTTTCGTTCGCCACCATCCCCGACTGTTTGGCGTCTACATCACCAATTTTTCCTGCGGACCGGATTCCTTTCTGCTGACGTACTTCCGGGATATCATGGGGAACAAACCTTCTTTGACGCTCGAACTGGACAGCCACACGGCCGTCGCCGGTTTGGAGACCCGCATCGAAGCCTTTCTGGATGTGATCACCTCCTATCGACAGCTCGCACCGCGTCGCTTTTTCGTTTCGCAACCGTCCCCTTTCCGTCCGGCGGTCACTTTTTTCGATGGACAGGCCGCCGCGGTCACGACCTCTCACGGAGAGACGCTGCCGCTTACCGACCCACGTGTCACCGTTCTTTTCCCCTCCATGGGGGAAACCGCCTCGAAGATGCTGGCCGCCGTATTTGAAAGCCAAGGGTTTCGGACCTTCGTCCACCCCGAGGCGGATGAGCGCATTTTGAAAATCGGACGGGCCCATACCTCCTGCAAGGAGTGCCTGCCTTTGATTTTGACGACGGGGACGCTCGTCAACTACATCCAACATCTCCGCCGACCGGGGGAGACCATCGCTTATTTCATGCCGACGGGCGCGGGCCCTTGCCGTTTTGGACAGTATGCCGTCTTCATGGAAGACTTGATCAAGCGATTGAAGATTCCCGATGTCGCCATCCTCTCGATCACCTCCGAAAATTCCTACGCCGGCCTGGACGGTTTCTTCCGTCTGCGCACGTGGTGGGCCGCCGTCCTATCCGACGCGATGGAAGACATCCGTTCCCTCTTGCTGGCCACGGCCGACTCCCCCGATCGGGGGAGTCGGCCGTCATGACCCTGGAGGAGGAGTCGCGCGCGCTCATCGACGCGCTTCGGCAGACGAATTTCAAAATTCTCCTTCAGGCGCTTACGGAAAGTCTGGACCGCCTGCGGGCCATCCCTGGT
>CAZPTW010000237.1:0-5503 GCA_964589235.1 uncultured Smithella sp.
ATTTGCCTGGAAATTTAAACAGGCGGTTACGATTGCTGAAATTGAACCTTTCCGACATTCCCCGCGACATCGAGACGATCCCGACCCGCCACACCGCCTTCGGGGCCGTCCCCGCGCTGGAGCATGACCTCTTCACCAACGGCATTTTGTATGTCGACCTCGCGTTCGACATCTCGCATGTCCCGGAGGAATGGCAGCCATATCTACCCGTTTTGGGCAAGATGATGAGCGGCATGGGCGCGGCGGGGTTGAGTTACGACGAGATGGCCAAGCGCATCGCGCTTTATATGGGCGGGTTCGGATATGATTTGTCCGCCGGCTACACGGTTGACGCCGACGGGATATGGCAAAAGATGATTTTTTCCTTCAAGGTCTTGTACCGCAATATTCCGGAGGCGCTCCATACGGTCAGCGATGTGCTCTGCGCGGGCGATTTGAGTGACGAGGCGCGGATGCGCGATTTGCTTTCGGAACGGAAAAACAATCTGCAAGCGTCGATCGTGCCGTCGGGCCATATTTTCGCCAAGCGCGCAGCGGCCGCGGGGCTTCAGCTTCCGGCCTATCGGGATGAACAGTGGCACGGGAGGACCCAATTGAAATTTGTCCAGGGGCTGGCGGGACAATTCGACATCGGCAAGAAAACGCTCGTCGACAGACTCGAAAAGCTCAAGGGACTCATTTTTACCAAAGGCAACTTGACGGTAAACCTCACGGCGGATGCCGATGGATTGAACCGCGTCAAAGCTCGGATCGGGGAGCTTCTGGATCGGTTGCCGGAGGGCCGGCCTGTCCCGAAAGCCGCTGGGCCGACCTTGGAGCCTCGGTGGGTGGGAATCGCCGTTCCCGCGCAGGTGTCTTACGTGGCCTGTGCCATGAAAGCGCCGGCCTATACGGATCCCGCCGCGCCGCTCTTGATGCTGGCTTCCCGCGAGTTCTCCAACAATTATCTGTACAAACATATTCGCGTGCAAGGCGGGGCGTACGGGGGCATGTCGTCTTTCGACACGAGCCTGGGGGTCTTTTCGTTTCTGTCCTATCGCGATCCGCACATTGTCGAGACGCTCAAGGTCTTCGAAGACGCGCAAAGCCACTACGCGCGACAGGAAATGTCGGCCGCGGAGATGGAAAAGGCCGTCATCAGCGCGCTGGGGGCTTTGGACAAACCGATGGATCCGGCCGGGCGGGGGTACATGGCGATGATGCGCCATTTTGCCGGCGCCACAGACCCCGTGCGCCAGACCTTTCGGGACAGAATTTTTCAGGCGGTGCCGTCCGATGTGAAGGACGCGGTGGCGGATTATTTCGCGCGCGCCTCGTCCCACCGGGCCGTTGCCGTTTATTCGGCGCAGGAAAAGCTCGAGGAGGCCAATCAGAGGCTCACGGAGAAATTGCGCCTGGAGAAACTCTCTGATCTGTAGCGGCCGATCCAAGGGCCCGCCGTGTGAGGATCAAGAGCCGAAGCGTGTAAAGCAAGACGCCGGGCGACGGTTTTTGAAGCGGCGTCAAACCCAAACGTGCATTTATCGTCTGACTTCGGAGCGATGACATGTCGGATCAAAAAGACTACCGAGGAACGCTGGTCAACTGCTTTTTCTGCAAGCATTTCCACATCACCTACGAGCCTCGTTTCCCGTATGGATGCCGCGCGATGGGATTCAAATCCGCGCGGATGCCGTCGGTGGATGTTTTCGGCGCCTCCGGCGCGGAGTGTACGCTCTTTGATCGAAAAGAGGTCAAGGGACATGACCATCACGACTGACGCGACGGACCGCAAAGGAGCATGGCAATGAGGCGTATTTCGGATTGGCTGGACTTTCAGAAGGCGCAAGGCCTCGATGTCTCCCATCTCGTCATCCCCGAAGAAAAGCTTCGCGACGAGCCGCCGGATGAAACCATTTACTTTCGGGAAATCCGCCCCTGCAGCGTCCTTTGCGCCGGCGACCACCCGTTTGCGACCGTCGAACGTTACGGGCGCTGGTATCTTGCCCGCGGCCGCGAAAAGGAAAAAGGGCCGCATACCGCAAAACCGCCTTGGTGGTTCATCACCGAGGACCCGGCCCTTGCCATCCAGGAAGCGAAAGCGCATCTGAAAGCGGGATGAAATGGGAGGACGAAAAGGGAGAGGCCAAGAAAGAGCGGCGCCAAAAGGCGTGATGATCCACGATAAAAATTGAAAGGAGCGAAGCATGAAACGTTTGACGGGGAAAGTGATCTTGTTTTTGTGTCTTTTGGGAAGCGCCTGTCTTTTACCGCAGGCGATCCATGCGGCAGCGGAGGGGCGGTCGTCCCTTGAACAGACCTTCCAAAACGCCAAACAAAACTACCTGGATCAGAATTTGGAGGCCGCCGCGGACCAGGTGAAACAAGGCGCGGCTTACATGAAAAAACAATCGGAAAGCGCCTCCGAGTCGGGGAAGGCGGCGCTTTCCGCCTCTTCCAAAGAGTTGGAAGACCTGGCGGGTGAGGTCAAAAAAGGCGCGGTGAAATCGGTGAAAAAGATAGAAGAGACCTTTGCCCGCGCGTATCTTGCGCTGGCCAAAGAGGCTCATACCCAGTCAGCCAAATCCTGGGCCGAAAAGCAGGGGCAAAAGGCGGGCGAAGGTTTGGAAAGGGCCAGTGGTTATCTCGAGCGGAGTTTTGCCTGGGCGGGGCGAAAGGTCGAAGAGGGGACCCGCCAGGTCATTCGGAAATCCCAGGATCTCTCGCTGAAACTCAAACAAAAGGGTCGCGCGGTGGCGGAGGACGTCGGAAAGAGTCTTCGGGACACAGAAAGCGAGATCGAGAAATTCGGAAAGAAAATAGCCCCAAAGTGAATTTTTTGAGAGACGTCAAAATTTGATGGGACAGGCACCGAACCCGGCCCATTCGCTCAACGGTTTTTCCGAAGTGACCGAGAACTCGGGGAGAAAGCCGGCCGCGCGGCAATCAATCACGATATCGCCGGTCAATTGGTACACGTCGGGGCTGACGATCAACGTGACGTCCCCGATGTTTTCGACCAGATCGTCGGCTTTGACCCGATCGACGAAAAGTCCCAGCGACGCGTCACAGCATCCCGTGGATTGAAGCCCAACGCGAAGACAGGCTTTGATCCCTCTTTCGGCGAAAAGCCGTCTGATGGCCTCAAGCGCGTCGGATGTGGCGGTGATCATCGATCCTCCTTTGCCGAGCTGTCGAAGGTTTCCGCCGTGTTTTGGAAAACGTCCGAAAGCTTTCTCCCAGCGGCGAATTTTTTCAATCCTTTCTCCCGGCTCTTGACAGTTGGGGCCGAAACCGATGGCCCCCTCCTTTTGTCAAAAGACAATATCTTGGAAAAAGTCAATGGTCGGGCATCCATGGCGAAGGGGGAGGGGCATCGCCCTAAAAATCAAAAAGGCGGCGATTGAAAGCGTTACCGTTACGGCGACGCCCCCCAGGGCGACCAATTTTAGTCATTTGACTAATTTTCTCCCGGCTTGTCAAGAAAAAAGCGTTGCATATTTCAAGGGATAGTGGTCAAAAAAACGTCCCGCCGCATGGCGTCGGATGACGGCCTGAAGTCAAGAGGATGTGGAGCGGTTTGGTCATGCCCAAGAAAAGTTTGCAGAAGGAGAGGAAAATTCAAGTCTTGGAGGCGTTGCACACCTGCCTCTTGACGAAGCCTTACAAGGATATTTCAACGCGCGACATCGCCACCGCGGCACATCTCAACCAGGGGAGTCTTTATTATTTTTTCAAGGATAAAGAGGACATTCTCCTTCAATACATCGATCACGTGCTCGACCGTTACGTGCAGCGCTTTGTGGATTGGCTGGGCCGGCTTTCGATCGATGATCGGACGGCGTCGGGCCTGCTGGAAGAGGCCAGCGATTTTTTGCGGAGGGAAATTTTGTTCAATCGTGACATCTCATTGATCTTCATTGAACTGTGGAGTCTCTCCGGCAGCAACGCGAGAGTCAAAGCCAAGCTTCAGTCGGTCTACCGGCAGTGGGAGGAGATCATGACCTCCGTCATGGTTCAATACGGGGTCGACAAAGGCGTGGCGCGAAAACTCAGCCGCGGCATCATTTCGTTTGACGAAGGCATTGCGGTGTGTCTTGTGGTGATGGAAAAGGATGTCGAAGAGCTCAAGGACATTCTGGATTGGTTCAAATATAAGGTGATCGCGGACATCGAAGCCTCCAAGAAAAGCCGGAAAACACCCCCCTTGCGGCGATTCCTCCCGATGGGAAGACAGGCGGGGGAAAAGCCGCCGAAAGCGCCGCCCGCGCGCGGCCGTAAAGAAAAAGGCGGCGCGCGGGCGCTTTAAAACCGGCCGTTTGGGGACATGAGGACGGCGGTCGTCTCTGCGGTCCCGCGGATCGACCGTTCGGCGTTCATTCGGATTTGGCCGACGGTCTTTCCATTCCCCGGACGAACTGGGAACGGATGATCCGCGGTAAAATCATGTGATGCTGCGGACAAATCGAGCGGGGATTTTGATAGCAGCAATGGGCAAACCCCACCAGGTAGCGTCTCAAGTCACCGTAGCGGACGATTTCGTCGACAAATCCTTTTTTGGCGCAGAAAATCGGGCCGGATGTTTTTTCGTAATGTTTGACCATCTCATTCATCTTGTCGATAATCGGCCCCAGTGGTTTCCCCGCGTCCTTTTCTTTGACCAGGCGTCTGGCGTAACTGGCCGCCGCCGCGGTTTCCCCGTGCATGACGTTGATTTCCGTCGTTGCCGTTCCCAGGGAGAAGGCGTTGTTGTTGTTGGCGGTGGGTCCTCCCAGCACGTAATGCGCGGCCGCCGTGCCTTTGCGCAACACGACGAGCATCATCGGCAGGCGAGAGTTTTCAATGGAGTAAATGAGAGATTGCCCCAACCCCAGAAGCTCGGCTTTTTCGGCGGTATCCCCCACGTCGATGCCGGAGGTGTCCTGAAACCAAATCATGGGAACTTTATCGCGGGAACATAGTGTCACGAATTCGCTCATCTTGATCAGGCCTTGGCGATAGAGCTTGCCGCCCACCCCTTGGTATTCATTTGTGTATTCTGGATAATTGGGGAAAAACCCCTGGCGGTTTCCGACGACGCCCATCAGGAAGCCGTCGATTCTCACCAAGCCGCAGTAGATTTCTGGACCGAAGCCGGGCCGGAATTCCATATGCTCCGACCCGTCCACCAGACGGGCCAAAACCTGCTCGAAATCATAGATGCGTTTGGGGTTGACCGGAATGATCGAGTCGATCTCCGACGGCGGATAGACCGGCTCCGCGGGCGCCGCCACGCGGAAAAAACGGGGATGATAGGCGGGCAGATCGTCCATGTAATCCTTGATGGCGTCGAGCACTTGGGTTTCCTCGTCGAACACGGCGCGGAAAAATCCCGTGATGTCATAATGGATTTGAACGCTGCCGGGCGGAACGGATTTAAAATGTCGTGTGGCGTTGATGATGTCTTCCGCGCCCGCCTCGTCAAAAAAACCTTTGGTTGACATGCCGCTCACGATGCCGCCGCCGCCGACGGCCATATTGGCTT
>CAZPTW010000238.1:0-5501 GCA_964589235.1 uncultured Smithella sp.
CCGGAGCAAGTCGCCGCAGCGGCCATTCAAGAAGATGTGGACCTGGTGGGATTGAGCTGCCTGTCCGGCGCGCATCGCGTTTTGTTCCCCCGCGTCGTGGAGCTTCTTCGAGAAAAAAACGCATCCGACATCACGGTCATCGGTGGCGGCATCATCCCCGAACAGGATTTTGACATGCTTTATCAGGCCGGTATCCAAGCGATCTTCACCCCCGGCACCTCGCTGGATTCCATCGTCGAATGGATACGCAACCACATCCAAACCCGCCATGCGCAAGAGACACCGAAATCGTTAACCCATGGAAACAACGGCTAAAATATGCGCAGGCGATGTCCGCACGGCATCGCGTCTCATCCGGGATCTCGAAGACAAGCTGCCGCATGCCCGCCGACGGCTCAAGCAACTTTTCATTCATACCGGCAAATCTTTCATCATCGGGATCACCGGATCCCCCGGTGCCGGGAAAAGCACGCTGACGGATGCACTCATCGGGGAATTCCGAAAACACAAGAAAACCGTCGGTGTCCTGGCCGTCGACCCGACCAGCCCGTTTACCGGGGGAGCCATCTTGGGCGATCGTGTCCGCATGCTCCGACATGCCGAGGACGAAGGCGTGTTTGTTCGGTCGCTCGCCACACGTGGCGCTCTGGGCGGGTTGTCGCAGGCGGCAGGCGACGCCATCCACGTCATGGAAGCCATGGGGAAAGACATCATCATCGTTGAAACCGTCGGCATCGGCCAGCAGGAACTGGACATCATCAATCATGCGCACAGCGTCATTGTCGTTTTAGTGCCCGGCATGGGCGACGAAATCCAAACCATGAAAGCCGGCGTCATGGAAATCGCTGATGTCTTTGCCATCAATAAAGCCGACCGACCAGGGGCCAGGCAGCTGCAGACCGAACTTGCGGCGCTTTTGAACACTTCCCCGAAGAGCCCCGATGAATGGAAACCACCCATCGTCTCCATCGGAAACCTGTACGAACCTGAAAAATTCGCTGAAAAAACCGCCGAACTGGCACAAAAAGTCCTAGAGCATCACGATCACCTCATCGTCAGCGGTCAGCTCAACGAGCGTATGGAACGGAAGGCCACGATGGAAATTTTGGATGCCCTCAAAGCGTCTCTTTTGGACCCCATCGTCATCAAACTGATCGCCTCGGGTGAATTGAAAGACATCGCAAAACGCGTCAAAAACCGCGAAGCGGATCCTTATTCCGAGGCGGAATCCATCGCCAATCGTTTTCTCAAGTTCGGAGAAACAACATGAAAAAAACACCGGTCAAGAAAACGTCGTCGTCAAAACCTTCGCTGAAAATGCATCCGGCGGCGACAAACCATTCTCCCGTGCGCGGCTTGGTGATCGTCATCACCGGTGACGGAAAAGGGAAAACCACCTCCGCCTTCGGACAGGCTCTGCGAGCGATCGGTCAGGGTTATAAAGTCTTTATCATGCAGTTTATGAAAGGCCGCGATTATGGCGAATATATCGCCGCCGAAAAATACCTGCCGCGTCTCACCATCAGACGATCCGGCCTGGACAGCTTCGTGATGCGGGATCACCCCGCCCCCATTGATCAAGAACTGGCCCGCCAGGGTTTTGAGGAAGCCCGACGAGCCGTGATCTCGGGAAAATACAACATGGTTATTCTCGACGAAATCAACGTGGCTTTGGACTTCCAACTCATTCCTCTTCGGGATGTCGTTGAACTCATCCACAACAGACCGCCCAGCGTCGATTTGATCCTCACCGGCCGGTACGCCCCAAAAGAAATCATCCAACTTGCCGATACCGTCAGCGAAGTTAAAGACATCAAACACCATTACGCCGCCGGGATCAAAGACCGGGCGGGCATAGAATATTAGAGTTTGGAGCCCCCTCGATGTTTGGCTGGTTGACGTCCCCTGAAGCATGGATCGCCTTGGCAACCTTATCCGCCTTGGAAATCGTTCTCGGTATCGACAATATTATTTTTATTTCCATCCTGGTAGGCCGTCTACCCGCCGAAAAAAGAAATGTCGCCCGTCGCTTGGGATTGACGCTGGCTATGTTGACCCGTCTGGCGCTTCTTTTCTCCATTGTCTGGGTGGCCGGTTTGACGCAACCTTGGTTTACGATCTTCGGACAGGGGATATCCGGACGCGATGTGATTTTGATCGGAGGCGGCCTCTTTTTGCTGGCCAAAGCCACCCATGAAATTCACGCCTCACTGGAAGGCCCAGACGATGACCGGCCGCAGATAAAAGCCTCTTCCCTAGGCGTGGTGCTGATTCAAATCGCCCTGCTCGATGTCGTTTTTTCTCTGGACTCCGTCATCACAGCGGTCGGATTGGCCCAGCACGTTTCCATCATGGCCATCGCCATCGTGCTGGCCGTGGGCGTCATGATGGTTGCCGCCAAACCCATCTCGGATTTCGTCGATGCACATCCCACCATCAAAATTCTGGCTTTATCTTTCCTGATCCTGGTAGGCGTGACACTGATCGTCGAAGGCTTCGACGTGCATGTTCCCAAAGGGTATATTTATTTCGCGATGGCGTTTTCCGTCACCGTCGAAATGCTCAATATCCGCATGCGCAAGAAGCTTACAAGGCCGGTGAAACTCAAGAAAGACATCCGGGAATAATCCGCGCGAAATCAGCATTCGTATTGTTCGAGGAATCTCCGCAAAGCCGTCTTCAACCAGCCGAAGGATTCCTCACTGGTGATGATGAAGAGGAAACCTGTCACATTCTGATCATTGAAAGAAAACATCGTCCGCAAGACAATCGCCAAATCATCGGACGTGATCATGCCGTCTGCGATGGCGTCCCGCTGGCTGCGGTCCACCACCACCCGGGGCGGGGAATACGTGATGACATCCCCCAGCAGTTCGGCGATTTTGCCGATGCAGGCACCGATAAGAATATTTCCCACTTCCCGAAAAGTTTCTTTTTCCAGTTCATTGATGGGGTCGGATTCCAAATACTCCTCCGACCCATCGAACATGGATAGAATTTTTTTGCCGCTGTCCGCGGGGAACACCAAAAAAGCGCTGCCTTTGAATTTTCCCCAGAAATTCTGTTCGATCAGGGATATTTTATCGTATTCCCTGATTTCGGTTTTGATATAGACAGGCAGATCCGAGGAAGATAAAAGCTTGATATAAGGCACACTCAGGATCACAAAAATATCGATATACTCGGCCAGTTCGGAGGCGGCCCGACCAAAAGCAATATTCATGATTTCCTGCAGAATGTCGGTCTCTTCTTCGGTAATGACCGCCTTTGAAAGAAAATGGTTCATAAGTTACCTGCGCCCTTCCAATTTCTCCTCCGCCTCGGAAATGGCCGCGGCCACGCCTTCTTTTGTCGGCGGTTTCTTGATGACGGAAAATGCCCCAAGCTCTTGCGCCCGGGTGATCGCTTTCACTTGGACATCTGCGGTAGCGATGACGACAATCGCCTGGGGATCGTACCGAATGATTTCTTCCAGCGCCTCAAACCCGTTCATGACGGGCATGGTCAGATCCATAAACGTCAAATCCGGGCGGATTTGCTTGAACAACTCCACCCCAAGTCTTCCATCGGCCGCATCGAATATCTCATAGCCCCGATCTTTGGGAAGACAGCTTTTCATAATTTTGATGGAAACGGGGGAATCATCGACGATCAATATTTTTTTTATCATGATTATCCTCTGCTTGCCCAAATTCATCCCGTGATGGATGTCCGCTTTAGGAGAATAACACGCGGTGCCTGAGAATATAGAGAATCAATCGGCGACTTCGATCCTGTTGCGGCCTCTGTTCTTTGCCATATATAACCCGTCATCGGCTTTTTTCAAAAGCAGATCGGGAGTCATTGTCTTGGGAGTCATCGCGGCCACCCCCAAGCTGATGGTGACGGATATTCGTTCCGAACCGAATTCAAAAATTTGTCCGGCGACCTTCGAACGGAAACGCTCGGCAATCATCCGGGCGGCTTCAATGGGCGTCTCCGGCAACACACAACAAAATTCCTCACCACCGTAACGCGCCAAAATATCTTCGCTGCGAATCGAGGCCCCGATCAGTTTCGCGACGCTTTGTAAAATGAAATCGCCACACTGATGCCCGTAAGTGTCGTTGATGGTCTTGAAATGATCCAGATCAAACAGGATCACGCTCAAGGGGTGAATATACCTTTTGTGCCGATCCACCTCTTCCTTCAGATGACATTCGAGACTCCGCCGGTTTTGAATACCGGTGAGCGCGTCGATCATGTTGAGTTCCATCAGTTTTCGCTCAAAAGCAACGGTTTCCGTCACATCATGCACGGCGATGAATAGGTACTCGATTTCCCCCTTATCGTTGCGAAGCGGCCCCATGGTGCAGCTTTGTTGCATATACTGAAAATCGGAATCGAAGGAGCTAATCGGTTTGAAGGGGAATAAATAACGGTGCAGCTTCTGAGAAAAGAAGCAGAAATTCCCAAAAGCGAAAACGGCTTTGCAGTTGTTCAGAAACCGGGGACGTTTCAAATTCGGGAAAACGTCATGGACACAGCGTCCGATGATCTGATCCGGGGGGATTGCGCCATGAAGTTGCATCCACCGGTTCCACTGGCGAATTTTCAGATCCCTGTCCAAAATAACCAATCCGATATCCACCATATCAATGATTTGATAAAATACGATGGAATCGATCCCCTGGTGGAAAAAATCCGGAAGCGTCTTCATAAGCAACGGCTACATACGATTTTTCATCCCAACAACCCTGTCCCTCATAACACGATTGTCTTCCCCTTTTCAAGTTCGAATCGGGAGGCGTCTCACTTCGGCGGCATGCGCAAAGCGCCGTCGAGGCGGATGCAGCATCCGTTTAACATCGGATTTTCAATGATATGCAAAACCATGCGAGCGAATTCCGCGGGATACCCCAAACGTCTGGGAAACGGAACACCTCGGGCCATCCCTTCTTTCACTTCCGGCGGCATCCCGGCCATCAGCGGCGTATCAAAAAGCCCCGGAGCGATGGCAGCCACCCGAATGCCGTACTCCGCGCATTCCCTTGCCGCCGGCAGCGTCATCGAAACGATACCGCCTTTGGATGCGCAATAGGCCGCCTGACCGATCTGACCGTCAAAGGCGGCGATCGACGCCGTGTTGATGATGACCCCTCTTTCGCCTTCCGCGTTGGGGACATTACCCGCCATCTCGTTGACAGCCAAACGCATCACATTGAATGTCCCCACGAGGTTGATTTGTATCACCCGGACAAAAGAGGCGATCGGCAGAGGACCTCGCTTTCCCTTTATTTTGCCGGCATCCGCCACACCCGCGCAGTTGACCACCACGTTGATCTTTCCGAAAGCATCAACGGTTTTTTGAATCGCTTGAATGATGTCGTCTTCGCTCGTGACATCGGCTTGAATCACTAAAACGCGATCCGGATCGGCTTGAGCCGCTTTCCCGCCTCCGGCGGTGTCCACATCGATCACCACCGCTTTCGCCCCCGCAGCGGTCAACTGTCTTACGGTGG
>CAZPTW010000239.1:0-5491 GCA_964589235.1 uncultured Smithella sp.
TCTTTCTATGTTTATATAGGCTGTGCCATCTTCATGACAACATGCAAATCCTGCGTGGAATGCCCGAGATACTGCTTATCAAATTGCGCGGAAGTATTTCATAATTGGCAGGTTAAGGCAAGGATGAATTGCTCCGGCGGTAAAAGGGGTTATGCTTTGCGCCGGTCATAAACTTCCTCAAAGAGAAATGCCGTTTCACGATAAGCTTTGAGCACAACGGGATCAAAATGGATGGGTTTGGTCCGGGCATCTCCAAAATTGAGAATTTTGGTGACGGTGGCATGATCAATCGCCGGCTTGTGCGAACGCGCCATACGCAGAGCATCATATTGATCGGCCAGCGCGGCGATTCTGGCTTCAACCGGAATGGCTTCTCCTCTCAATCCTCTGGGATAACCGCTGCCATCCCATTTTTCGTGGTGATTGAGAGCAATGGATTGCGCAATTCTCAGTTGAGGATGATTGCCGATAATTTTGGCGCCCCAAAGCGTATGCTTTTTCATTTCAACCCACTCTTCCGCCGTCAGCGCTTCCGTTTTCTTTAAAATAGACGGCGGCGTATAAATCTTGCCGACATCGTGGAGGGAGGCCTGAACGCTGACGGCATGAATGAAATCTTCCTTCATCCCCATCCGTTCGGCAAGAATACCGCAATACTCGCCGACCCTGTAAATATGGTTTCCGCCCTCATCGTCCAGAGCTTCCGAGGCCCTCGCCAGGGCATAAACCATATAATCAAAGGCCTTCTCCACCTCTTTTCTTTCCGAGGCAAAAGCGTAAAGATACTGGCTGTGCACTATGACCTGCTGCATGGCCTGAAGATGCGCGTCTCCTACATCGCAGCCGTAATTCATCGCCAGAATGCACAATCCGCGGCTCAAATATGCAATACCGTTTTCCACGGATATGTTTTTCGCATGGAGATTTCTAATCAGCACTTTGGCTTCCGGCGCCGCTTGACGATCCCCCAGCAAAACGATCTTCGATTTGTTTTTCTCCGGCAGCGTCACACCGGAAATCAGGCTGAAATCCAGCGTGACGCGATTCATCTCATGAAAAGCATATTCATAATGAAACCACTGCCAGTTGACGGCATCCGGCATATAACCGAGAATCACGGATCGCGGCTTATCAATCATATCCGTGGTCTTTCCGGGCAGCAGACCGACGATCTTATCGATACTGGTTTGAAAATCAAAATGCAGCGTTCCGAATGTCTCAATCACATCCCGGCCTGCAAGGATCGCGGCGTTTGCACCCCTGTATGCCTGACTGAGACTGTCGTTTATTTGTTTGCGCTGCAGTAGCATTTTGATGCGGACCAGCATCACCTCATGATCCAGCGGCTTTAGCAAATAATCATCGGCGCCCGCATCAATCCCGCGGATGAGATCTTCGCGGGATTTCAGAGCGGACATCATGATAATCGGAATATCCCGGAAGCGATCATCCGTGCGAACCTGCGCGCAGACGGCAAAACCATCCACTCCGGGAAGAATCGCGCCGAGCAAAATCAAATCCACGGGTTGATGCGCCAGGACGTCCAGCACCTGCGCGCCCGTGTCCACACGAAGAACATCGTAACCGCGGGGAGAAAGAATGGCATCCAGGAGCACCAGGCCTGCCACGTCACTGTCGACGCACAGAATGCGCGGTTGCCTCTTATTCATGGCGTATGCATCAGTTAGCGCCGTCACGGACATCCCTACTCCATATCTTGCTTCAACGGCAGAAAAACCGTAAAGCAACTGCCTTTACCGAATTCACTTTCGACTCGGATCGATCCGCCGTGAAGTTCCAGCAGTTGCTTGGCCAGATTAAGCCCCATCCCGATGCCCTTGCCGGCGCGCGAATAAGGCTCTTCCAGCATTCCGAAACTCTGGAAGAGACGCGGGATGTCCTGTGCCTTGATTCCAATACCGGTGTCGCTGATCGCCACACTGACCCCCTCCCTGCCCGACGCCTCGTCCACGCTCCGAAATGCGCGGACATTAATTTTCCCTTCTTCCGGCGTATATTTTACGGCATTGCTGATCAGATGAAAAAAGACCTGCTGAATTTTCTGCTCGTCCGCCTCAATTTGCACATCGGCATCCAGTGATACATCCACCGTGATCGTCTGCCTTTTTTCCTCCATCGGCAGGGCAAGCATTTTATTGGTTTTTGCGAGGACACTCACGAGAGAAAACGAGGAGTAATTCAGCTTGATATTTCCGGACGATACCTGAGAGGCGTCGATGATTTCGGTGATGATCCTGCTTAAGCTTGTGCCAGCCTCCTCAATATAGCGGACAAATTCATCCTGCTTTTCGTTGAGTTCTCCGAACATCCGGTCCCGCAGTACTTTGGTAAAACCGATGACAGAGTTGAGAGGCGTCTGAAATTCATGGCTGATGCTGGCCATAAAATTCGACTTGGCCCGGCTGGCGGCTTCCGCCGCAATCTTGGCTTTCTCCAGCTCAGAGGTGCGTTCCTTGACCCGAGTTTCCAGTTGTTCCGAATATTGCCGGAGAGACTGTTCGGACTGACGGATCAGGTCTTCGGCTTTTCTCCGCTCCGTGATATCACGTGCAATGCCATGGAAGCCGGTGGGCTCCCCTTGAGCATTGCGAATCAGGCCGACCGACAGGTTCACCAGACGTTTTTCGCCGGTCCTGGTTGAGACGTCAACCTCAACATTCTTCATTGCCAGGCCCGTCTTGTAGACGGTTTTATAAACATCATTGACGATCGCGGCATTCTCTTCATCAAGAACACTCATATTACGGACGGATTGCAGGTCAGACAGCGTATAGCCCATCATTGTGACAAAGGCGGAATTGACATAGGTCATTTTTCCCCTGAGATCGATTTCATAATAAGGGTCGGGGATGGTTTCAATAATCGTTCTTGACCTTTCTTCACTGGCCCGAAGCGCGTTTTCCATTTTTTTGCGCTCTGCAATGTCACGCGATATACAGCGGAATCCGACCGCCTGCCCCCCGGAATCTTTCGCCAGAGAAACGGATAACTCATAGTCTCCCAAAGAGCCGTCTTTTCTAACGGCTTCAATCTCCAGCGCTTTAATCGGTTGCCCGGTTTTATAAACTTCCGTAAACGCCGCTATAGCTCTTGCCGCGCTTTGCTCCGTGTGCAGCTTATGAAAATTCATAGTGAGCAGTTCCTCGCGGGAATAAAGCATGTGGCTGCAAATGACATCGTTGACAAACGTCCAGTTGCCGGCCAGGTCCACCTCCACATAGCCGTCCACGATGGATTCGATAATGCTCCGGTATTTTTCTTCTGACGCGCGAAGGGCGTCTTCCATTCTCTTGCGTTCGGTAATGTCCCGGGACAATCCCCGAAAACCGATCGGTTGCCCCTGGGCGTCGCGCATGAGAGAAATGGACATTTCAAAAACAGCCCGGGAACCGTCTTTTCGCGTGGCCTTGTATTGAAAAGCTTTCACCGGACGTCCCGTCTCATAGACTTCGTTGAAAATGGCGTAGGTTTCCTGTGCCGATGCCTCATCTTGCAGGTCTCTGTTGGACATGCGCAAGAGCTCTTCGCGGGTGTACCCCAGACTCTCGCAGACTTTGTCGTTGACAAAGGTGGTCATCCCCCGCAGATCCGTTTCAAAATAAGAGTCGCCGATGCTTTCAACAATACTGAAATATCTTGCTTCGCTCTGAAGCAGCGCTTCTTCCGCCCATTTGCGCTCGGTCACATCGCGGGAAAGGCCGCGAAAACCGACGGGATGACCCTCCTCATCGCGAATCAAGGCTCCTGATATTTCAACGACACGCCGGTTGCCCTGTCTGGCAATGAACTCGACTTCCTGCCCCTTGAAGGGCTGCCCCGTTTTATAGACATCATTGAAGAGCTCAAACATCTTTTTCGCTGAGGCTTCGTCGGTGAAGTCCCGGTAATTCTTCCCGATCATTTCCTCCGGCTTGTATCCGATGTTCTGGGCGCCGGCTTCATTGACAAATGTCCAGGTGCCTTTCAAATCAAGCTCTCCGTACCCTTCCTTGATTTCCTCCAGAATCGTCCGGTAGCGCGCTTCACTTTTGCGCAGCTCATTTTCCATCCTCTTGCGCTCGGTGATGTCTCTGGAGACGCCGCGGAAACCGACCGGCACGCCTTTTGCGTCCCGTATCAGATCAACAGTCAGTTCAAAGATTCCCCGCGATCCGTCTTTTCGTATGAACTCCGATTCCAGAGCCCTGACCGGCTCGCCCGTCCTGAAGAGTTTATGATAGGCAGCAAACGTTTTTTGTGCGCCTGCCTCATCCTGGAATACACTGCTCTTCATCCCGACCATCTCTTCCCGGCTGTATCCGAGATGTTTGCAGGCCATGTCATTCACAAACGTGATCCGGCCGCTGATATCATTCTCAAAGTAAGCGTCCGTCATGTTTTCCAGAATTTTTTTGTAACGTTCATCTTTCTGCCGGCGCGCATCTTCCTCAAGCTTCCGCCTGGTGATATCCCGCGACAAGCCGCGAAATCCTACGGGTTTGCCCTTCGTGTCCCGGACCAGCGTTCCGGATACTTCGGCATAACGGACGGATCCATCCTTCCTGATATACGCTCCTTCAAAGCCGGTGAAAGGTTTTCCTGTTCGATAGGTTTCGGCGTACAATTTCTTGATTTTTTCAGCCGTTGCCGCATCGCTGTATTGATGGTAATTCATTCCGATCAGCTCTTCCCTTGAATAACCGAGATTGCGCACAAGAGCGTCGTTGACATACGTTAAGTTGCCTTTCAGATCATTCTCGTAATAACTTTCGTCCATTTCCTGAAGAATGGTACTGTAGCGCTCATTTTTCAGATCGAGGGTATCCTCCGTCTGCCGGAGACGGGATACATCCATAACGCTGCCGATCAGCGCCCTGCCCCGGTCAGTGGCTGCCGGACCGGACGTTTCCAAAAGCCAGATGACCTCTCCGTCCTTCCGGATAAACCGGTATTCAAAGGGTTCCCGGCCGCCTGCTTTCACATTCCGGGCATGTTTTCGACGGACAATTTCGCGGTCGTCCGCATGGACATGATCAAGCAGCCTCGACCCGATCAGCTCCCCGCTTTTGTAACCGGTCATGGCTTCATAAAGGGGGCTAATCGAAACAAACTTCCCCGCCACGACCGTATAGGCGCCTGCACCCACCGCATCAATAACATCCAGCGGGGGCGGAAAACCGTCTCTGCCGAACAGGCTTTTTTCAGACGGCCGCCTCAAAGGCCCGGCAGCTGTCTTCCGTCGTTTTTTTTCAGGCCTTTCGGCGGAAACGTTCCGGGTCACTTTGGCAACTTTCCTGGCAGCGGACTTTTTTACCGGCTTTTTTTGCGCTGACATGGCTTTGACCTCTCTTTAAACTTAAGTTAATCGACGAACTAAAATATCTATAGAGTGTATCGGTACATTTCGGAAATTATAAAGAAAAACTTACGATTTTCATTGATAAGAACTTCCTTTTTGTTGGTCGGAGTATACTGAGGGCGGTCTTGTGTG
>CAZPTW010000240.1:0-5481 GCA_964589235.1 uncultured Smithella sp.
GCTGATAGGTGATTTGCTCGCCGGCCCCTTCGACGTCCAGCTCCTTGACGATATCCTGCAAACGGCGGATGTTCGACAGATAGTCCGTGATAATCAGAATCCCCGCCGGCGGATAAGACAAAACGGAACTCGTTTTGGAAACGATGGGGTCCAAGACTCTCTTGACTTCATCGGGATTGGCGCGCTCCAGCGTGATGATCTGGGTGACGATCCGGTCGTCGGACTCCAGACCGTCCTTTTTCGTCCTCGTTTCGACACTTTTCTCCCGCGCAACGGCCGATGGAACGATTTTGATCATGTCCCCCACTGGAACGGTCGCATAACCGTTGATTTCCAAAACCGAGAGAAACACCTTGTAGACATCTCTGAGAAGAATTTTTTTCGGGGAATAGATCGTGACCTTCCCTTTGACTTTTTCATCGATGATAAAATTCTTTCCGGTCAGTTCGCTGACGAATTTGACGAACACTTCGATGTTCACATTGTCGAAATCCAGCGTGACATACTTCTCTGCTTTTCTTTTTCCCGGAGACTCGGTCGGCGTTTTCTTTCTGTCGTCCGGGGGCGCCGGTTCCTGCTCCGACTTCGCCCCCAAGGCGTCTTTGCCCTGGGGCGGCACGACACCCGTTTGTCCAGATGCGTCCTGCGCCTCGGGCGACGGCCGATCCGCCCTGACCGAATCCGGCGGCGTTTCGCCGCCAACGAAGCGGGGAGGCTCTTGCGGGGCCTTTTGCTGCCGCTGATCGGCTGCCGCTTCACTTTTCGCCTCCGCCGGAACGACTTTCTTGACCTTCGCCTTTTGGGTCGAGGCGGCGTTTTTGGGGAGAGGGCCGGCGTCGTCGATTCGCGCAGCATAGGCGGGCGCCACCGAAAAAGCGGCCAGAAAGACAACCGCCACGACGCCTCCGAGAATGGATTTTCCGGCATGTCGCATGAACGTCATTTCAATGATCCTGCGCCCCCAAGATGTCTTTATATTCGGCCAAATTCTCCAGACCTTTAAAATCGCTGTCTTGAGCCGCCCAGTCTCTGGCCGCCGGATTCAGCGCGACGGCTTTCCTCAGATATTGCAGGCTCTCCGACGGATGGTTCAACTGTGCATAAAGACAAGCCAGATTGTAGTGGGCATCCGCGTAATCCGGCCGGATCCGGACGGCCTCCTTCAGACGAATCAAAGCCCATCGATAACGTTTCATTTTCATGTACACCACGCCCAGATTATTGAGTGCTTTGACATTATGAGGCTCTTTTTGGATCACGGCCCGATACAGATCCTTGGCCTCTTCGAATGCCCCCGCCCGCTGCTTTTCCAGCGCCCGGGCGTAGAGCTTTTTGGGATCGCCCGGCATCTGTGAGGCCGCGGGTTCGGCCTCGGGCGCCGACTCGCTGTCGCTTTGCGGCGCCTCCACCAGCTGGACGCCCGCGGTTTCCGGTGACGACTGTGGCGACCGCTCCGCCGTCGTCTGTGATGTCTCTCCCTGAATGGGATGAGGCTGATCGAATCCCCCGACAGGCTTCACCACCACACGCTGAGGCCCCAGGCGGACGGACCTCCATGCCGACTTCACGTCCGACCAATACATCACGGCGATGATTCCGACTGTATAAAAAACCGCAATCGACAACCCAATGGCCGTATACCGCTTTTGCCAGGCGTCTGTCTTTTGACTTCGGCTCGAAACGGCATCCATCAGGGAAGACCAAATGGTTTTCTTCACCCGTTCCTGATCCTGACTATCGGCTTTCCGGGCTTTCCGCAATGCGTCGCTTATGTAGCTCATTATTTCCCCTCGGTCAAGTCATTCCGCCGACTTACGTCGTCAACCGTTTCCACAATCTCCGCCCTCGGACGGCCGTAGGGAGAAAATAGTCCGCCCCGATGTCGCGTGCCGCGATCCGGATGTCTCTGCGCCCGATCTTGACTTCCCCTTTGGCGTAGGCAATCAACAACGCGCGGTCGCAAAGCGCATTGATCCGGCGGGGAATCCCTTCCGAATACTCATAAATCTGCCGATAGGCGCCCGGCGCCCAAACAATTTTCCCGGGACCGCCGGCCACCTTCAGACGATGCTGGATGTAAGCCGCCACATCATCGCCGGACAACGGTTTGAGATCGTAGCGCACCGTAATCCTCTCGTTGAGCTGCCGAAGCGCGGGGAGGGTCAGTGTCTCTTTCAGTTCCGACTGCCCGACCAGGATGATCTGCATCAGTTTTTCCCTTTCCGTCTCGAGATTCGAAAGCATTCGGATTTGCTCCAACACGCCATGGGAAAGATTTTGCGCCTCGTCGATCAACAGCACCGCATTTTTCCCCGCGGCAAAATTTTTGAGCAAAAACTCGTTTAAGGCATCCACATAGATCTTCTTGGCGCCGTCAGGGTTTGAGACCTGAATACCGAATTCCCGGACCACCGACTCCAAGAGTTCCCGATCCGAAACGGCCGTATTGAAAATGAGCGCCGTCTCGACGGACTTGTCCAGCAGGTTCAAGAGCGTCCGGCAGATCGTTGTCTTGCCCGTCCCGATCCCCCCGGAAATCAGGATGAATCCTTTCTTCTGCTGGATGCCGTAGATCAAATAGTGCAGCGCGTCCCGGTGTTGCTGACTCAAAAACAGATAGGCAGGCTCCGGTGACAGTTTAAACGGATTTTCCTTCAACCCAAAATATGCGGCATACATATCGGTATCCCTTCCTGATGTCATCCCTTCAATGAAACGAATAATTGAGCGACTCCGTCCTTCCGTTGCGGATCAAGCTCACGGAAACGGTCCCCCCGGACTGCATGACATTCACCAGCTGCAGAACATCGTCGGCGCTGTCCAGTTTCTTCCCGTTCAATTCCACAACGATGTCCCCGTTTTTCAACCCCAGTCGCTCATACAAACTCCCCGGCACAATATTGGAAACGATAAATCCCTGCTGAACACCGTCGCTCATAAACGGCCGCACCACCGCCTGACTCATGATGGATTTCAAATCCCCGAGGCTTCTTGTGACATCCTCCCGGCTGACGGCGATACCACTGCCGGCGGACCGAAGGCCTTGTCCCGCCGGGGAAATCTCCCCGTTATCTTTGATTTTCATCACCAATTCCCGGCCCGCATTGTTCAAAATCGCGGTATGGCGCGTCACGCGAACGAGTCTCGCCTGGCCGATCATCTCCCCGATACGGTAGAGCTTCTGCTTTCCCTTGCCCTTTTCTTCGACAACGGCGAAGCCGACCGTGTCACTGACGGCGATGGTGCCTTTCAAATCGAAAGCCGTATATTCCTCGCCGGCGGACGCAGTCGCGCCTTTATCGGCCGCCGCCTTGAGCGTCGTCATGAATAAATTGCGCTCGGTGATGATGTCGTACCGGGCGGCGGAGTGCGTCTGACCGGCCGGCGCCGCCCACGTCGCCGGTTGATCTTTCTCGATCGCCTTGACGCCGATGACTTGCCAGGCGATCATTTTGTAGAAAATGTCGACGGCCAAAAACGCGATCGCGGTCACCGCCGCTATTTGAATGACGACTTTGACGGCCTGCATGGAAAAAGACAAACGCACCGACGGCATCCTGAACCGATCCAACATCCCTTTTCTTCTGTGACGTGTTTCCGCCTGCATCCCTTTTCCCTGCGAGCTTCTTCAAATATATCGGAAAGAGGGGCTTGCGAGCGTCCCCCCGACCGTCACGTTCATTTTAATTTTCGCTTTGCCCGCAATTTCCAACGTCCCCTTCAAATTGAGAAGGCTTTCATCCAGACGACGGGACAGTTGGATATCGCCGCTCAAAAAACAATTGACCTGCGATCCGTAAAATTCGAATTTCTCGACTTTGACGCCCTCGCCCGAAAGCTGCGCTCGAAGCTCGCCGCGGTCATATTCGATGCGGCTGACCCCCAGAAAAGGTTCCGGCAGAGGGTAGGCGCCCCGCGTCAAAAAAACCGCCAACTTTCCCGAAGATCCCCGCTGGCCTTCTCTCGGTGCGGCAAAGACAAGCGACCCCCTGGCCGTCCCGGAGATCCCTTTGATCAGTGGGACGCCTTGCCACTTGAATCTGCTTAAATCAAGATTCGTGAAACGGACTGTCGCCTCCACGGGCAGGGACGGTCTGTCAAGCGACACCAGCCCCAAACGCCCTTCGAACTGGCCGCCATAGGCCGTCCCCTTGAAACGAACGTCTCTATGCTCCTTGAAAAGACTGAAAGGATTCAATTGCACATCCAGAAATTCCCCATAAAACAAGACATCCGCCGATGGGCCGGGCGACAGAATCGTCAAATTCCGCGCCTTGAAGCCCAGCGGCAAAGACGGGGCCAAATCATCGGCTTTCAGGGGGTATTCCGACCGAGCCGTACGCGCCTCCAACCATTGGATCGCCACCTTCGACGGGAAAAGCACGAACAAAAAGAATCCGGTGATCACCATCGCATAGAGCGCAAACCCCACCCATTTGACGTTCAAAATTTTCATGGTCTTTGCGTACCTCCCGGTGATGACGCGGACGGGGACAAAGATGCAATCAGCATCTGCGCGCTGATATAGTCGGGACTTTCTTTCATTTTGACAATCGTGATTCGTTTGATCCGGATCATGTCGGAGGGCGACTCGACTTGATATAGAAAGTCCGCCAATTGACGAATCGTTATTTTTTCAAGTTTCAGATCGACAAGCGATTCTTCAAAAGAAGTGGTTTTTGCCCCCAAGACGGCATTCATTTGCTTGAGGTGGCCCTTGACGCCGGCCGCCTGCGCCTTCCTCTCCAGGTGGGAAAACAAGGAAAAATCCGCGCGTCGCATGTTCATGGCCTGCTTGATTTTGGATATTTGAGCGTTTTGAACGGCAAAGTCCGCGTCCAGCTTCTTGATCTCTTGAAGGATTCGCGTGTTTGCGGCGATCGATTTTCTCATCTTGGCGCGGTGATCCCAAAGCGGGAACACAACAAATTCCAAAAGCAGGGCCAAAACGAGTAAAACCGCCCCGGCGGCGGCGGTCCGCTTCTGCCTGATCTCCAAATGGTTCCAATACGCCTTGATCATTTCAATTCCAGTTTCAAATCAAAATCCACTTTGCCCCCGTCTTTTGCCAGACGGGTGGACCCCACCACGACGTTTTTGACGACATTCGACTTCAGAAGCGCATTTTTCACCGCCGCGATATCGTCGACTTTTTGAGCTTCACCCTTGAGCAAGACCCAATGATTTTCATAATGGAAATGATAGATGAGTATTTGCAAATCCGACGGGATGCGGCTCGAAACCTCGCGAAGGATATCGATCGCCAAGACCTCGGATGCCTGATCCAACCCGAAGGCCTTTTGATCCGTCAGCAGTTTCGCTTTGAGTTGACCCACGGGATCGATCAGGGGGTTTCCCTGTGGGGCATTTTTTTTGAAAAGGAAAGCGATCTGGTTTTTTAGATCGGACAGTTCCTTCTTCTGGAGTGCATAGCTTAAGCCGATGTCCGCCGCGGCCAGGCATACGATGGCACAGATGACG
>CAZPTW010000241.1:0-5476 GCA_964589235.1 uncultured Smithella sp.
TTCCTCTTGTCATGGGGGACGGGTCTATCCCGAATACACAGGCGATTATGGCGGCGCGCCGGACGTCCATTATCAAAAAGGCATGCTGTGCATGGATTGTCACAAAAAAGAAGAATTTCATGGCGACGGAAAGGCCTACGCGTCGAAGAACGCCGTCAAGCAGAGGCCGGTCTGCGCCGACTGTCACAAACCGGGAAGCGAGAAAGAGGCGAAGGCGAAAGCGTCTCACCAGATGCACGCGGGCAAGGTCAGCTGTTATGGATGTCATGCCGGCGCCGAATATCGCAACTGCCAGACTTGCCACGGCGGACATTCGGAATCGTTTTCCGGGATGATCCTGGGGCGAAATCCCAGGGACAAAAAGACGCTGACGACGCTGCGTCTGATCCCAACGGTTCGTGACACCTTTGCGAAGGACGGTATTCGGATGGAGCATTATGATACGCTTCCCAATTATTGGGACACGCCGGCGCACAATATCCGGAAACGGACGGATCGCACGCGGTCGTGCGACAGTTGTCATGTGGAAAAGAAGAATTTCCTGACGATGGAAAAATTGATCAAGGATGGATCCAAGGCAAACGAAAACTTAATTTTAGTTCCCAAACCCATTAAACGATAGGAGGACTTGCATGAAAAAAATTCGCATTTGGAAAGCGTCTCTCATGTTTTTATTGATGTTGATCCCGGCGGTTGCCCTCGCCCAGATTTCCGGGCCGGTTGTGACGGTGGATGATCTGGAGAAAAACCTCGCCAATCCCAAATTGGTGATTGTGGATGTGCGCAAAGTCGAAGAGTACAAAGCGGGTCATATCCCCGGTTCCATCAATGTGGGATATGGATCTTGGGCCATTAAAAAGGGCGAATTGCTCAACGAATTGCCTGCGGTGGAAGATTTGGCCGATGTCATCGGCGGGGCGGGGATTACAGCGGAATCGATGGTGGTCGTGGTGAGCAAGACGGATAAAATCGCCGACCAATTTGACATGACGCGGGTGGCTTGGACGCTCAAATACATGGGCGTGCCTCGGGTCGCGGTGTTAAGCGGCGGGATCAACAAGTGGATCGCCGACAAGAAACCACTCTCCACGGATTCAGTCAAACCCAAAGCCGCCAATTTCAAACCGGCTGTCAACGAGAAGTTGTTTGTCGACAAGGCGTATGTTCGGGCGAAACTTGGCCAGGCGGTGATTGTCGATACGCGTGGGCCGTCTTTCTTTGAGGGCAAGGAAAAATTGGCTTTCGTCCCCAAGCTCGGAAGAATCAAAGGCGCCGTGAATCTGCCCGTGGGCGCTCTTTACACGCCGGAAGGATTGTATAAAGACAAAGCGACGCTCGCGGCGCTTGCCGAAAAAGCGGTGGGGTCGGATAAAGAAAAGGAAATGATTCTCTATTGCGATACGGGAAAAACATGCACCTCGTGGGCGCTCGTCATGACCGACGCGCTGGGATACAAAAACGTCAAAATTTATGATGGATCATCCATGGAGTGGCTGGCGGATCCATCGGTCCCTTCTGAGCCCTGATGCGGAAAAGGCCAGCCGTTGAAGCCCGATGCCTCAACGGCTGGCCTTTGCTTCGGGCCGACCATTCAAAGAAAAAATGGAAAAACATCAACAGGCAAAAAAGACGATCTCGGGGAGGACGCGCTGATCGCGAAAAAATAGGCGGTAACCATGTTTTCATCCCACACCTGCAAACGATGCGGCGCGTGCCTGGCGGCCTGCCCCTTTCTGGCGATGCCCCTCGACGAGGCCAGACAAGAAATCGCGTGGATGATCGACACAAGGACCTCCGAAAAGATAGAGTCGTCCTGCGCCGGATGTTCTTATTGCGACACAATTTGCCCCACTCAATCCCATCCCTCGGATCTGCGTAAAGACATCCTGCAGGGAAAGAACCGCAAGATAGGGGTCAGCGGATTGCGCATGATGTCCGATGACATCCCCTTCAGCATCATGACCGCCGGGCTGGAGACGGACAAAGAAAACAAGCTTGCACGTCTCCAGGTGTTGACCCATCCCGATCCCTGTTGCGAGGTTTTCCATCTGGGATGCAGCCTGTCCTACATTTACACGGATTTGGCGCAAAGCGCTCTGTTTTCCGGTCGTCCGGTGATCGGGGGGATGAAATACTGCTGCGGCGCCTATGCGTATCATCTTTTCGGAGAACAGGAAGCCCGGATCCAGGGGCGCAAACTTCTTGCCGAACTGAAAAAGATCGGTGTCAGGAAGATCATCACCTTCTGTCCCGAATGCCACACCATGCTGGGACAGGTTTATCCGTCGCTCATCGAGGAATTTGATTTTTCCGTGGTGAGTGTGGCGGATGATCTTCTGGAGCGCTGCCAGAGCGGTCATCTGACGTTTGTCCGTCCCATCGCCGCCAGCGTGGCGCTTGCCGATTCCTGCGCCTGGCGCAAAATGGGGCCGGAGGTGTATGAGTCCCCGCGCCGTCTGCTCCGCGCGATGGGGGCGGACGTGGTCGAACTGGAACACAACCGCCGGCAATCCATCTGCTGCGGGACACCCCTTCTGGGTAGAAATTCGCCGCTCGCGGCGACGTCGGCTGAAAAAAGGGTTTTGGAAGCCAAAGCGGCCGGCGCTCGGATTCTGGCGGTGAGCTGCACCGGTTGCTTCAATCTTTCGCAACCGGCTTTGCGGCATGGCCTGACGGTTTATCATCTGACGGAACTGGCGCAAATGGCCGTTGGAGAGACACCGCCGCACCGAATCGAAGAGACGAAAACCCGGCTCGCGAAAAACATCTTTGCGAAAATGAACTCTGATCCAGAGGTTTTGCAGCGCAAATACATCCTTCAGGACGGAGTGATCAAGCCCCGCCAGCCATAACCGCGCTAATTAATCTGTTTCGTTAATCTGTTTCTTTGATCTTGACAGGTTATGGGCATATGCTTATAATGTGACTTGGAGGAAAAAGCATGCCCAGGCCCAAATGTCGACGCCATGTTTGCGGGGTTCCGGACAAAAACTATTTCAAACCGCGGGGGATTCCCGCCGTCGAGCTCGAAGAGGTTGTTTTGCATCTCGACGAGTTCGAGGCGATCCGCCTGGCGGATTTCGAAAAGCTTTATCAGGAGGAAGCGGCCGCGCAAATGAATATTTCCCGTCAGACCTTCGGGCGGATTATTGACAGCGCGCACAAGAAAATCGCCGACGTCCTGATTTCGGGGAAGGCGCTGAAAATCGAAGGAGGGGAAGTGCGTTTGGACGATAAAAGGTCATGCGGGGATGGGCATCGCCGAAAGACTGGAAAAGAAACTCAATCCTAAAGGAGCATATCATGAAAATCGCGTTACCGTCTTATCGGAATCAGGTGGACGAACATTTCGGGCATTGTGAATATTTTACGGTATTCACGGTCGACAACCAAAACAACATTCTGGAAAAAGAGGTGATTACGCCGCCTGCCGGTTGCGGCTGCAAGTCCAACATCGCCCAGACGCTCGCCCAGATGGGCGTCAAGGTCATGCTGGCCGGCAACATAGGGCAAGGGGCCGTCAACATCTTAGGGCAGCATGGCATCCAGGTCCTGCGCGGCTGCTCGGGCGACGTACAGAAGGTGACGGAACAATGGCTTGCGGGAAATTTGCGGGATTCGGGTCGGGCTTGCGCCTCACACGAGCACGGGTGCCACGAACATTGAAAAGGTTGAAACGATGACCGCCGGAAAAGCAAGTTCGGCCGAGTTGATCCACTCGCCCGACGGGCAGAACATCATTTTGGATTCCATCGCGGACGGCGTGTTCACGGTGGATGGGGACTGGCGGATTACGTCCTTCAACCGCGCGGCGGAAAAGATTACCGGGGTTTCCCGCGGTGAGGCCATAGGCCAGCTTTGCAAAGATGTCTTGAAAGCGGAAACGTGTGAGAAGAACTGCTGTCTGCGCGCCACGATGAAAAGCGGCAAGACCGTTGTCGACAAAAAAGTGTATATCATCGACGCTCGGGGGCGCCGGATTCCCATCAGCATTTCGACGGCGCTGTTGCGCGACGCCAAAGGGCGTCTTCTGGGCGCGGTGGAAACCTTCCGCGACATCAGCGTCGAGGAGGATTTGCGCAAAACCATCCGGGGAACTTATTCTTTCGCGGATATCATCTCCAAAAATCACCGGATGCTCGCGCTTTTCGACATTCTGCCGGATGTCGCCCAAAGCGCGAGCACCGTGCTCATCGAGGGCGAAAGCGGGACGGGCAAGGAGCTTGTCGCCCGGGCCATTCACAACTTAAGTTCCCGGAAACGAGAGCCGTTTGTCGCCGTCAACTGCGGCGCGCTGCCGGATACGCTTTTGGAGTCCGAGCTTTTCGGGTACAAAGCGGGCGCCTTCACCGACGCCAAAAAAGACAAGCCGGGCCGGTTTTCACTGGCCGAAAACGGCACGCTCTTTCTGGACGAAATCGGGGATATTACACCCGCCATGCAGGTGAAGCTCCTGCGCGTCTTGCAGGAGAAAACGTACGAGCCGTTGGGGTCGACCCAAAGCGTCGAGCACAACGTCCGCGTGATCGCCGCGACCCATCAAAATCTGGAAGACCTGGTCCGTCAGGGCCGTTTCCGCGAAGACCTTTTCTATCGGATCAATGTTTTTAAAATTTCCTTGCCGCCCTTGAGAGAGCGGATGGAAGATATTCCCCTGCTGATCGAGCATTTCATCTCGCGCCAGCGCGTCTTGATGAGCAAAGAGATTGTCGGGGTGGCGGATGACGCCATGGCGGCTTTGATGGCTTATTCATACCCCGGCAATATCCGTGAACTGGCCAACATTTTCGAGCACGCGTTTGTGTTGTGCAAAGGCGGGTTGATCGAAACCAGGCATCTGCCGGATGCCGTGACACGGCGGCCGGAAAGACAGGCCTCGTCTTCGTCGCTCAAGGACGCGACCGCGGCCTATCTCTTGTCGGTTCTGGAAAAAAACGGAGGCGACCGTCCCAAGACGGCCAAACAGTTGGGCATCCACAAAAGCACACTTTACCGACGCCTCAAAGCGTTGGGGGTGTCTTGAACAAGATGTAGGCGCTCGCGCTTCTGAAAAAAAAGGAAATCACCATGAACAGAAAACAGTTATCGGCCGATTGCGCCCATTGTCCGCTTGACCGGGCCGAAAGGCTCTGTCTGACGCCGAAGGGCAAGGCGCCGAGGGGGTGCCCCTCGGCGGGCGCGAAGAAAATTCGGGCGGAAGCAAAAAAACGCTATGATGACCCCGCTGTGCACGAATTCGCCAGGCAGGCCTCCATCCAGGAAGGCCAATGCTACGCGGGGCGCGATGAAAAGCCGTTTGTTTTGCGTCCCACGAAGACAAGAATAGAGGAAATCGGCGAGTTCGCCGTCAAGATGGGATATCGGCGTTTGGGGCTTGCCTTTTGTGTGGGATTGGCGCGCGAGGCGGACATTGTGGCCAGAGTTTTGGCCGCGCGCGGTTTTGACGTGGTCTCCGTCGTTTGCAAGGTCGGCGCCG
>CAZPTW010000242.1:0-5472 GCA_964589235.1 uncultured Smithella sp.
AAAGGGATTCATCTGGTGACAGAAGGTATCCTCACCATCGGACAGGCGCTTGAGATCATGCGCGGCGTCAAAACGATCCATGATCTGCCCAAAGATAACGACGCAGCCACGCGTTTGGCACGCTACCTTATGGGGGCGGACTATATCCATTTGACAGTCGGCACAGCTATCAATCCCAACCAGGTCGCCGACCTCATCCGCGGAGAACCCATGCGAATGGTTTACATTCGGGAATTGGTCGCCGATCTCCAGGCCAGAAACAAAATTGTCACGGTGGAGAGAGTGTAAAGAAGAATAATGTCCATCTCGGCTTAATCCTCTTCTTCATGAAGAATGATCTTTGCGTCCTCTGCCTGAAATTTCTGTTTCCTGGGTATCGTGATCGTAATGGTCGTCCCCGTCGGACCTTTGGCGGGGTCGGCATTTGATTCGACGGTCATGTGTCCGTTATGGCCTTTGATCGTGGCGTAGGCCTGTGGTAATCCCAGTCCGGTTCCCTCACCGATTGGTTTCGTGGTAAAAAACGGCGTGAAAATGAGCGGCATTCTATCTTCCGTAATGCCCTTCCCCGTGTCCGTCATTTTCATGATGATAGTCTTTTCATCTCCGTCAATGATCAGGGTCAATGTCCCTTTTTGCGGCATGGCGTCGATCGCGTTTTGTGCCAGATCCTTGATCACCGTGACCATTTCCTTGTGATCCATCCAAACGGCTTCATCGTTGAGTGTGGATTTCAAAACCACATCAATCCAATCGGGAAAGTCGAGTGCCGCCAGACTCTCTTGGACAATCCTTACAATATTGGTTTGTCTGAATTTCATCCCCTGCAAAAGATCCCCCCTAAACAACGTCACAAATGGCAGTCATTCAATAACATGTTATTATCAAAATAAAAAGCATAACCCTGAAACCGATTATCCTATTGACATGAAATGAATGCGCATGATACATATCCATAAATATTTACCGTCATTGAAACGATTGATCAAATCATTGCGTTTACTGAATGTTTCGTTGACATTTAGAGTATGATAAGGAGTTACCATTGAAACTGCGCGACGTAAGAGATATCCTGGATGCCGAAGTGATCGTAGGTGAAGACAATCTTGATTTGGAAGTTCAAACAGCGTTTGGCGCTGATTTGATGAGTGATGTGTTGGCTTTTGCGAAATCCGGCAGCCTCCTGCTCACTGGGTTAACCAATACTCAGGTGATTCGAACCGCCAACGTCTTGGATATCGCCGCCATTATTTTGGTTCGCGGCAAAAGACCTTCCACGGAAACCATAGCGCTCGCCAAAGAACTCAAGATTCCCATCCTCGCCACCAAATATATCCTATTCGAAACAGCAGGTCGCCTTTATGCAAAAGGAATCGTCGGTTGCTTACAAAAAGTTGACACCAGTGGGCGAAGCTAACCACAACCTTTACTCAGGAACTTTTCATATAGAAGGCGGAAACTTCAATTCCGCCGGCATGGTCTCTACAAGCATCAAATCCATTCTGAAAGAATTGGGAATTCCCGGCGACATTGTTCGTAGAGCGGCTATCGTCTCGTACGAAGCGGAAATCAACGTCGTTTCCTACGCCAAGAAAGGCTTGGTGACACTCCTCGTTGATGCCGGCAGCGTCAACATTGAAGTCAAGGATGAGGGACCCGGCATCCCCAATATTGAACTTGCCATGCAGGAAGGATATTCTACCGCCGATCAGCGCATCCGAGAAATGGGGTTTGGCGCAGGAATGGGACTGTGTAATATCAAAAACTACTCTGATCTCTTCCACATCGAATCGGAAGTCGGCAAGGGCACTCACTTAAAAATGATCATCTACACACCATAATTTTTTAAGGTTTTTTTCATGACAATCAAAGAAATTGCCGAAAAGTTGAATTTGGAAGTGAAAGCCGGTCGGGGATCTCTCGATCGTGATGTGACAGGGGGATATACGGGAGACCTCCTAAGCGACGTGATGGCGAATTCCAAAGAAGGTTATCTTTGGGTCACCCGCCAGGTCCATCAGAATATTGTCGCCGTTGCCAGTCTCAAGGAACATGCGGGAATCATTTTGATTAACTCCTGTCAGCCGACGAAGGAGACTTTGGAAAAAGCAGATATTGAAAAAGTCCCGATTCTTGTTTCCGACCTTCCGGCTTTTGAACTTTCAGGAAAAATATATAATCTGCTGACTACGAAAAGTTGATTTATCGATTGCCGTCTTGCGAAAACGACAATCGGTTTTCGTCTGTCTTTCCCCGTGGGAAAACCGATGCTGAAAGTTTTTAATTGCGACCTTCATATCCACACCTGTCTTTCCCCATGCGCGGAATTGGATATGCACCCGAGAAAAATCGTTACGCAGGCAATCCAAAAGCGATTGGATATGATCGCCATCTGCGATCACAACGCATCGGCCAATGTCCCATACGTCGCAGCGGCCGCGGCCGGGAAAGATTTGATTATTCTCCCGGGCATGGAAATTACAACCCGCGAGGAAGTGCATCTCTTGGCTTTGTTTGAGTCCATCGAAAACCTGGTGAAACTTCAGACTGTCATCGACGAGCATCTTTTCGGCGAAAACGACGAAGAAAGATTCGGTGTTCAAGCCATCGTCAATGAACAAGGAGAAGTAGAAGGGATCAATCAGCAGCTTTTAATCGGCGCCACCGATTTATCCATCGACATGATTGTCGAACACATTCACGAATTACGAGGTCTGGCCGTACCCGCCCACATCGATCGAGAAAGTTTCAGTGTATTGGGACAACTGGGGTTTATCGACGACCGATCGGGCTTCGACGCATTGGAAATATCCAGACACACGGGAATTCAAAAAGGGCGTATCCAATATCCCCAATATTCGCGTTACCCTTTTTTGACATCTTCCGATGCCCATTTCACCGATGACATCGGTACGTCGGTAACCTCCATTGTCATGGAAACGCCTTGCTTTTCCGAATTACGGCAAGCCCTCCTTGGACAAAACGGTCGCCGCGTCTTGGAGTAAAGATGCTCACCCTCGCCGCACATATATTGGACATCGTAGAAAATTCGATTCGCGCCGGCGCCCGCTTGGTCGAAATCGAAATCGATGAAAATTCGATCGAGAATCGCCTATCCATTTCCATCACCGATAACGGATGCGGGATGTCGCGGGATATATTGGACAAAGTTCAAGACCCTTTCTATACGACTAAAACGGTTCGGCGCGTCGGGCTGGGGATTCCCCTTCTTCAAGAGGCCGCCCTCAGAACCGGCGGGGATTTTCGTATTGACTCCAAAGAAAATCAAGGAACCAAAATCACGGCCCAATTCGGTCTCAAACATCTGGATCGACAACCGCTGGGCGATATCACGAACACGATAATAATTCTAATCATTGCCAATTCTAATGTTGATTTTTTTTATAAACATAGGCATAATGACCGGCAGTTTGAGTTGGATACTCGTGAAATTCGTAAAGAAATCGAGGATGTACCGATAAGTCATCCCGAGGTTATAAAGTATATCCGGGGCGTATTGAAAGAAGGACTAGACCGGATCAAGTCCGAAGCGTGATGCGCCCCAGGAAGACCGAGGAGGAAGCAGAATGAAAGCCGAAGACAGCGAACTATTGAAAGAGTTCACCCCAGAACAAGTTAAACAGTTGGACAGTATCATCGAGAAGTACAAGGGCAAGGCAGGTGGATTGATCCCCGTCCTGGAGGAGGCACAGGTGTGCTTGGAATATCTGCCGTTATCCGTACAGAAGAGAATCGCCGCCGGATTAAATCTGCCCTTAAGCCGCGTCTATGGCGTGGTCACGTTTTATTCCTTTTTCACCATGACCCCGCGGGGCAAACACACGATCCGTGTCTGTCTGGGAACCGCCTGTTACGTGAGAGGAGGCAAAGCGTTGACTGAAGCGCTGGAAAAACAGTTCGGTATCAAAGAAGGCGAAACGACAGCGGATCGAATGTTCACGCTGGAGTCGGTACGATGCTTGGGCGCCTGCGGATTGGGACCGGTTGTGGTTGTGGACGAAGACGTCCACGGCCGTGTCAAACCCGCCAAGCTGAAAGATGTTTTGAGTCAATACAATTAATTCATCGGGACAAAAGATCAATGGAGGACGCCCATGGCGAAATTAACGATAGACGATTTGAAAAAAATCAAAGAAAAAGTTCACAAAGAGATGTCTCTTCGCGACGGCGACCGTCGTGTGAAGGTCACTGTCCATATGGGAACCTGTGGGATCGCCTCAGGAGCCAAGGAAGTCATGGATACGCTTCTGGAGGAGATTGAAGCCGCGAAAGTCAATGACGTGATCGTCACGACGTCGGGTTGTATGGGGCTTTGCAGTCGAGAGCCGCTGGTCACTGTGGAAGTGCTCAATGCCGAACCGATCAAATATGAATATGTCAACCCCAACAAAATGCGTCAGATTTTTAAAAGACACATTTTGGCAGGGGAAGTCCAAACCCCGTTTGTCCTGGCAAAAGGTTCAGAAATCGTAAAATAAATAATGGATTCCGGAGGGAAAGCCCTGCGGAATGATGGTTAAGGGAGGATATTGGTCAATGAAAGTATTTCGTTCTCATTTATTGATTTGCGGCGGCACGGGATGCCAGGCTTCCGGCAGTATCGGCGTGAAGAGCGCCCTTCTGGAAGAAATCGTCAAAAGAAAACTGGCCGATGAAATTAAAGTGGTCGAAACCGGCTGTAACGGCTTTTGCGCGTTGGGTCCCATCATGGTGGTCTACCCCGAAGGCGTCATTTATATTAATTTGAAACCCACGGATATGCCCGAACTGGTGGAAGAGCATTTGATCAAAGGGCGCATCGTCGAGAAGTTTTTATATCGTGAACCCGGCACAGATAAAGTTATCCCCACGATGCAGGAAATCCCCTTCTTCGCGCATCAGGAACTTCGTGTATTGAAAAACCGGGGTTTAATCGATCCGGAAAAGATCGAAGAGTATATCGCCCGTGACGGCTACCAGGGCATGGCCAAGGCGCTTACTGAAATGACGCCGGATCAGATCATTCAGGAGATGCTCGACTCCGGCCTGCGCGGTCGCGGCGGCGCGGGATTCCCCACGGGGTTGAAATGGAAATTCGCCGCCCAGTCCAAGGGCGACATCAAATATGTCTTATGTAACGCCGACGAAGGCGATCCAGGCGCCTTCATGGATCGTTCCGTTCTGGAGGCCGATCCGCACGCCGTCTTGGAAGGCATGGTCATTGCCGCCAAAGCGATCGGCTCACATCATGGATATATTTATTGCCGTGCCGAATATCCACTGGCCATCCACCGACTGAACATCGCCATCGCCCAGGCCAAAGACGCAGGACTTCTGGGTGACGATATTTTGGGCACCGGCTTCAATTTTGATCTCGAAATTTATCAAGGCGCTGGCGCCTTCGTCTGTGGCGAAGAAACCGCGTTGATGACATCCATCGAAGGGAAGCGCGGTATGCCGCGGCCCCGTCCC
>CAZPTW010000243.1:0-5451 GCA_964589235.1 uncultured Smithella sp.
TACATGGCTCCATTGTAAATGCCCGCGAGCAGGATGATGGAGCCGGTCGGGGAAAGGTGAAACGTCAGCGGCAGCAGGATGGAGATCGCGCCCACCGGTCCGATACCCGGCAAAACGCCGACGAGCGTTCCCAGGAAACATCCGGCGATCATCAAGGCCAGATGCTGGGGCTCGAAAGCGACCGACAGCCCGTAGAACAATCCGCTTAAGGCATCCAAGGCATTCGCTCCATCGGGAAATTCTTAAAAGCCCCAGGGACCGCGGGGCAGAGGCGTTTTGAGAATCAGATCAAACAAGCCATAGCTTGCCGACGTCGCAAGGATCGCCGCCAATGCCGACGTCCTGAGCGTCATCGAATTCAAAAAAAACAAAGCCCCCATGAGCATGGCTGTGGCGATCAGATACCCAACCCATGGGAGCAAAAGGAGATAGACCAAAAGCAGCCCCATCGCCGAAAGACTTTTCCAGCAGCGGATCTGCCACAGAGACGACAGACGAACGGATGTGGATCGGTCCCGGGCGGCGCGGTAAAACAAGATCAGGCTGAAAACAAGCAAGAGCGCGCCGGCCAGAGCCGGCATGAACCCGGTTTGGGGATCGGACAAAGAGCCGATCCCTAAACCGGCGGAGGCCGTAAGAACAAGGACGGATAAGAGAAGGAATACGAGACTGCTGACCAAATTACGTTGATCCATGAAGATTCTTTCGCGCTGGATGTCGGCTTGACGCTATTCCGGCCTGGTGGCCGCTTCCTTGATGGCGCCTGTCGCTTTGAGATGCCGGTTAATGATCTTCCAGTGTGTTCTCAAAAAAACGTCGAAGGCTTTGCCGTCGTAGTGGACGGGGATCATGTGAATCCGGTCGAGCGTTTCCAGATAATCTTTGGATTTGGAAGCCGCCGCGAACGCGTCTTCCAGTTTTTGGGCCCTGTCCGGATCGATGCCCGCCGCCGCGACGATGGCGAAGACGGCGTCATTGGCGAAGTCGTATCCCAGTTCTTTGAGCGTGGGCACATCGGGGAAGTTCACCGATCTCTTTTCGCTGATGACGGCCAACAGCCTGGTTTGGCCGGATTTCACGGATGGCACGAGTTCCGAGGTGAGCGCCGCGAAGTCGACATGGCCGCCCAATAAGGCGGTCAGGGCTTCCATGCTGCCTTTGTAGGGGACATGGATCATTTGAAGTTTGTCTTTTGCGGCGATTTCCTCGACGGCGGCATGGGTGGTGCTCCCGACACCGGTGGTGGCGTATTTGATTTTTCCTGGGTTCTGGGCCGCGGCCGTCGACACGGCTTTGAGACTTTTCCAGGATGCGTCGCTTTTGACGACGATGCCCAACTGGGGTTCGGCGAAGCCGATGATCGGTCGAAAGCTGGTGAAGGGCTTGAAGGGCACTTGCTGCTGCTGACTGACGCGGATCAAAACGGAACTGGGCGTGGCGCAAAGCGTATATCCGTCGTTTTTCTGAGAAAGGAGCGCGGCGAGCGCCACCGTGCCGGTTCCGCCGGGCTTGTTTTCAATCACCACCGGCTGCCCTAAAATCTTTTCCGCCGATTTGGCCAAAGCCCGAGCGCTCAAGTCCATGCTGCCGCCGGGGGCGAACCCCACCAAAAGGGTGATGGGCCGTTCGGGGTAGGCGGCCCAAGCCTGCCCCCCGGCCAAGGTCCATGCCGAAAATCCAAGGCAAACGCCGAGTGTCCAACCGATCAGAATCCGAAAGTGCTTCATAAAACCATCCCCTGGAACAAAATTTTTGGCGCAAAGCCGCGGCGAGTATAAAAAGCTTCCCTTTGCATGTCAATGATTTTATCGGGTATTTGACCGAAAGACGTCTCAATCGAATATTTTCTTGACATCGGGCGCCTGTTGGTTCTATAACATTAAAGTTGCACTTTAATGTTTGGAGCCGCGATGAAACTGAAAATCGGAGAAATCGCAAAACGCAGTGGGCTTCCGGCTTCCACCATCCGCTATTATGTGGCGGAAGGCCTGTTGCCCCGTCCCGAGAAGACCAATGAAAAGATGGCGTACTACGATGAGGGCTGCATCGACCGCCTGCGGATCATTCAACAGCTCCAGGAGAAGCGTTATTATCCGCTTTTTTTGATCAAAAATATTTTGCGTCGCCTCGACGAGGGGTTGACGCTGACGGAAGCGGAGACCGTTGAACGGGCGGTTTTCGGTTCTCCGGATGGTCTTCGTCGAAGTTGGATGAATCGGCAGGCTTTTCTTGCGGCGACCGGCTTGACGGAAAAGGAGCTCAGGCAGGCGGAAAAGCTCAAGATCCTGATTCCTCACACCGCAAGTGACGGCAGCCCCCTCTATAACGAGGCGGATGTTCGGGTCGGGCGTGAGGGTCTGAAGAAACTCATGGCGTTTGGGATGAGGCTGTCAGATCTGTCGTTTTGGGCGGAATTCGGGCAGCAAATCGTGGATCGGGAAATGGCGCTGCGCCGAAAGCTGGTGGCAGGCAAGTCCACAAGACAAAATGTTCAGATGACGGCGGAAATGACCGCCATCGGTGATTTTTACCGCGCCTACATCTTGCGCCGTTTGTTCCGCCGCAAGGTTGAGCAAAATATTCAAAAGAGCTTGAAAAGGAAACGTAAAACCGTCGCGCCATCCGCGCGGCCGAATGAAAAGTGAGGAGAAAGCTATGTTCAAGACAGCGATTACCGAAATGTTTGGAGTGAAGTACCCCGTCATCTGTGGAGCGATGATGTGGCTTTGCAAACCGAATCTGTGCGCGGCGATTTCCAATGCCGGGGGATTGGGCAATTTGACGGCCGCAAACTACGAGACGGAAGACGAGTTCCGCGCGGCGATCCGCCAGACGCGTCAACTGACGGACAAGCCGTTTATGGTCGGCATCACGCTTCTGCCGTCCGTTCGGATCACGCCGGAACATCACAAGATGTATGTCCGGGTTTGTGCGGAAGAAAAAGTCGCCGGCATCGAATTTTCCGGCACGCCGCTCGATAAGGTCGCGGGGATGGAAGCCGTCGACAGTCTCAAGAAGGCCGGTGTGAAGCTTTTCCATAAGGTCGGGGCGGTCAGGCACGCTCTGCATGCAGAAAAAATCGGTTTCGACGGGATTTATGCGGCGGGTATCGAGGAGGGGGGGCATCCGCTCAATGACGATGTCACCACCATGGTGCTGACGCCCCGCATGGTGTCTTCGGTCAAGATTCCGGTGGTGACGGTCGGCGGCATTGCCGACGGGCGGACAATGGCCGGCGCGCTCACACTGGGCGCGCAGGGCGTGATGATGGCCAGCCGCTTCATCGCCACCCGGGAGTGCGAGGTTCATGACAATATCAAACAAGAGTTGATCCGTCGCCAGGAAATGGACACGGTCCTTTATGGAAAGTCCATCGGCCTGCAGGGTCGAGGTCTCAAATCAAAGGTGATTGAAGAGGTTTTGGCCATCGAGGAGCGCCACGGCGGTTTTGAAGAGTTGATCCCGCTTCTGGCGGGCCAGAGGGTGAAAAAAGCCTGGGAAACGGGTGATGTCGATTATGCGCCGCTCATGGTCGGTCAGTCCATCGGCTTGATCCATGATATCCCGACGGTTCAAGAACTGTTGGATCGGATGGCTGTCGAGGCCCGAGATGCGTTGTCCCGCGCCTCGGCGCTTTGCGGGCTGTCGTGATCCATAAGACGGCCGATGCGGTCCCTTTCAAACGCGGGAGCGGCCAAGCGCGCGTCTCAGTCCCCCTGGTGCCGGCTTCGCCGCCCCGCTTTGAATCGTATGTGAAGGAACAACGAAATGAATGAAGGAGATATTATGAAAACAAGATTGACTGAGATGGTGGGCATCAAGTACCCGATTGTCTTATCCGGTATGAGCTGGATCAGCACGCCCAAAATGGTGGCGGCCGTATCCAATGCAGGTGGATTGGGGATTCTGGCGACGGGTCCGCTCAACAGCAAGCAAACCCGTGAGGCGATCCGCGAAATCCGCAAATTGACCGACAAACCCTTCGGTGCCAATGCCTCCCTGATGTTCCCCGGCGCGGCGGAAAACGCCAAAGTGCTCTTGCAGGAGCAAGTGCCGGTGATCAACTTCGCGTTGGGCAAAGGTGATTGGATCGTGAAGGAAGCGCATCGATACGGAGGGAAGGTCTTTGCCACGGTGGTGAATCTGAAGCATGCCAAACGTGCCGAGGATTTCGGGACCGACGCCGTCATCGCCACCGGCCAGGAAGCGGCGGCGCACGGTGAGGATGTCACCTCACTGGTGCTGATCCCCCATTTGGCGGAGAATTTGAAAATTCCTGTGATCGGCGCGGGCGGATTCGCAGACGGTCGAGGTCTGGCGGCGGCGCTCGCCTTGGGGGCCGAGGGGGTGGCCATGGGGACCAGGCTTATGACGACCAAGGAAAGTCCGCTCCATGAAAACTATAAGAAAATGACAAAAGAGAAGGAGGTCTATGACACGCTCTTTTCCAAACGGTTCGATGGAATCCTGTGCCGGGTGATGAAGACGGATGCGGCCCAGAAAGCCATCAAGAGGGGATTGAGCTGGCCTGCGGCCTTTTTC
Organism: uncultured Smithella sp.; assembly: GCA_964589235.1. Classification (GTDB taxonomy): domain Bacteria; phylum Desulfobacterota; class Syntrophia; order Syntrophales; family Smithellaceae; genus UBA8904. The sequence goes on from CAZPTW010000243.1 coordinate 4,543, forward strand.
AATTCCCGGGATATCGCCAAACAAATCGGCATTCCTTACTTCAAACTGTTTGTGGGCGTTTTACTGTCCGGTTATGCCAACGCCAAACAGCTCGCCTATATGGCCAACGCCTTCAAAATGATCCGTGTGGCGACTGAAGACGGCGATGCAAAGACCGGCGTGCTGCCGGTGGGACAGTCGCAGGGCTTGATTCACGATATCCCGACCGTGGCAGAACTCTTCGACCGCATTGTCAAGGAGGCCAAGGCCGCGCAGGGCAAGGTCAACGCAGCGTTGGAATAGGGATTGCTCAAATGCTGCAAAAAGGTTATGTTCACCGCATGACAATCCATCGCCAAAAGGAGCTTCGAATATGTCAGCAACAGCCGTTTTAAAAGACCTGGAGCCGAAAATCGGCAAAGAAATCTTTCTTTCCGACTGGACCCAGGTGACGCAAAGCCAGATCAACCAGTTCGCCGAGTGCACAAAAGACGATCAGTGGATTCACGTGGATGTGGAAAAAGCCGCCCAAGGGCCTTTTAAAACCACCATCGCTCACGGGTTTCTGACGCTTTCGCATCTGCCGTTTTTCAGCTATCAGGTGCCGCTGAAAATGGAGGGCCAGAAAATGTCGATCAACTACGGTCTGGACAAGGTGCGTTTTCTCAACCCCGTTCCGTCCGGATCCAAGATCCGAGACCGCATTGTGCTCAAATCCGTCGAAGAGAAACCGGGCAACCGGCTTTTGATGACGCAGACGCATACCATTGAAATTGAAGGACAAGACAAACCGGCCTGCATCGCCGACGCGCTGGGAATGATCTTCTTCTAGGACAAGACCGGCAGGCGTATTCAGCGGCAAAGACGCAAAAAAGCGGCGAACTGCAAAAACAGTTCGCCGCTTTTTAAATTCGGAAAACCGGATCAGGC
>CAZPTW010000244.1:0-5429 GCA_964589235.1 uncultured Smithella sp.
TATCAACCGGACAGTTTATGTGCTACAACACCGGACAAATCATTTGCTTCTTACACCGGTGACTTTTCCTATTGACAAAAAGGTCCCTTCAAATTAACATAAAGCAGTTAAGGTATTAAATAGAGTGAACGTATGAACATCACTGCCGTGATCATCATTAACAACATGATAATCCGCCGCCACATCGGAGGCCTGGCGGGATTGTAGCCGAATGTCCATTGATGAACTTCGATCCGCTGCCAGGGCAACCGGGCAGCGGTTTTTTTTTTCAAAAGAGGACGATATGAACAAAAACACTGTTTTCATTTATGACACGACACTGCGCGACGGGACGCAAGGGGAGCAAGTCACGTTTTCCGCCGAAGAAAAACTCCGCATCGCCCAACGGTTAGACGAGATTCAATTCCATTACATCGAAGGCGGGTGGCCCGGATCCAACCCCAAAGACATGAGATTCTTCGAAATGGCCAAAAACGTGCCATTCAAACATGCGAAATTGACCGCCTTCAGTTCAACGCGGAAACCGTACACCCGGCCAGACGCCTGCCCCAACCTCAAAGCCCTCATCAAAGCGGATACGCCGGCCGTCGCCATTTTCGGCAAGTCTTGGGATTTGCATGTCACCGATATTTTGAAAATCGATTTAGACGAAAATTTGGCCATGATCCGTGATTCCATCAAATACATGAAATCGAAAGGGAAAGAGGTGCTTTTCGACGCCGAACATTTTTTCGACGGCTACAAGCACAACCCCCGCTATACCAACCGCGTAATAAAAGCCGCGCTGGAGGCCGGCGCCGATCGTATCGTCTTTTGCGATACAAACGGTGGGACGCTGCCCCATGAAATCGCCGACATTTTGAAGAAAATATCGAAAACCGTCTCCTTGGACCAAACAGGTATCCATGTCCACAACGATTGCGGTTTGGCAGTGGCCAATTCCATCGCCGCCGTCCGCGAAGGCGTCCGCATGGTTCAGGGGACGATCAACGGATATGGAGAACGCTGTGGCAATGCCGATTTGATCACGATCATCGGCAATTTGCAAATCAAGATGAAAATGTCTTGTCTGCCTGCCGCGTCGATCCGGCAACTGACGGACCTTTCTTTATATGTCAGCGATGTCGCCAACATCCCCCCCTTGATGTCCCGCCCCTTCGTCGGACGAAGCGCCTTTGCTCACAAAGGCGGTGTTCATGTGAGCGCCGTGATCAAGAAAGCCATCGCGTACGAACACATGCAGCCGGAACTCGTCGGCAACAGCCGACGCGTGCTGGTCTCCGACATGGCCGGGAAAAGCAATATCGCTTATAAAGCCAAGGCGCTGGGCATCGATTTGGAGAAAAAAAACGCCTTGGACAAAGTGGTTCACCAGGTGAAACTGATGGAAGATAAAGGATTTCAATTCGATTCCGCCGATGGTTCCTTGTCGGTGTTGATGAAAAAAGCCGTGGGAGAATTTGTGGAACCATTCACTTTGGAATGCTTCAGCGTCATCACCTCCCGGACGCTCAACAACCCCTGCCTTTCGCAAGCCACCATCAAGATTTCGGTGGGAGGAGAGGAGGAACTCACCGCCGCCGAAGGCAATGGTCCGGTCAATGCCCTCGACCATGCCCTACGCAAAGCATTGACAAAATTCTATCCACAAATCAAGGAGATGCATTTGGTCGACTTCAAAGTCCGCACGCTGGAAGGGTCGGAGGGTACAGCGGCGGGTGTGCGTGTTTTACTGGACTCGACAGACGGCACCGAGGTCTGGAGCACCACGGGAGTATCGGAAAACATTATAGAAGCGAGCTGGCAGGCGCTCATTGACAGTATCGAATACAAGCTCAGCAAAGACAAAAAAAGGCAGGCGACCCTAAGCAAGCAACCTGTTTGAAGATCTCTTTTATCTTATTGCTATATTACCGAAACGCTGATATGTTTGATAGGTTGATATCGGGATCTGGAAAACAGGAGTTCCTGCGGTGTTGACCATTAACAGCCAAAACCCGCAAATGCGTTTGATACGAAAAGCGGTAGAGGTTCTCAAAGACGGCGGGGTCATTATTTATCCGACGGATACCGTCTACGGATTGGGTTGTGATCTGTCCAACAAAAGAGGAATTGAAAGAATATACGAGATCAAGAAAAGAAATAAAAAACAGCCGTTGAGTTTTGTCTGCTCCGACTTGAAGCATATCAGTCAATATGCCCGGGTCACCGATTACGCCTATAAAACCATGAAACGGCTCCTGCCGGGGCCTTATACCTTCATTCTGGAAGCCTCGCGGCTCGTGCCCAAGATCATTATGCCCAAGCGGCCGACGAGCGGCATTCGTGTCCCGGACAATGAGATTTGCCTGGCCTTAATCCGCGAACTCGGTCAACCGATCATCAGCACAAGCGTCAAAACGCAAAACGGGGAAGATCTGGGCAATCCCGCGATTATCGACGAACATTTCGGGCGGATCGTCGATTTAATCATAGACGGCGGCGTTATCGATCCGCAGCCGTCGAGTGTCATCAGTCTGGTGGATGACACCGTGGAAGTTTTAAGAGTCGGCAAAGGCGATGTCAGCGCCTTTGCCTAAAAAAAATACATCGGCTGGATGCGTCACGCGGCATCCCTGTGCGGCCCCGGAGGCCCCGGACGAAAGCGTGTTGTCGACACAGCCATAGAAGGATGATTATGAAACACACCATGCTCGTCAACGCCGTGCATAAAGAACAAATGCGCATGGCGACCATCGACGAAAAAGGGAAACTCGTCGATTTCAACATTCAAATGTCGGTGCGCGAACCCATCACCGGCAACATTTACAAAGGTAGGGTTCTGAAAGTCGAACGCGGTTTGCAGGCGGCGTTCGTCGACTACGGAGGCGTCAAAGACGGGTTTTTACCGCTTCGCGACGTGAGCCCCGAATATCTGACGGACCAGGAAAACGGACAGGGATCGAGCCGGCCGATTTTGAAGACCGGCCAGGAAATCATCGTTCAAGTCGTGCGTGAAGTGACCGGCAACAAGGGGGCGCTTCTGACATCTTATATCTCCCTGCCCGGGCGGTATGTGGTCTTACTGCCCAACAAGCTCTGCGGCGGTATCTCCCGAAAAATCGAAGACGAGGAAGACCGCCAGAAAATCAAGTCTCTGATGGAACAAATCAAGGTTCCGGACAATATGGGATTCATCGTCCGCACCGCCGGCATCAACCGGACCAAACAGGAAATCCAACGCGATTATCAGTTCCTGTTGCGCCTTTGGAAGGAGATCACCAAAAAAGCGTCTTCCGTGTCCGCCCCCTATTTCTTGTATCAGGAAAGCGACTTCGGTGTTCGGTCTTTACGGGACTATCTGACTCAGGAAATCGATGAAATCCTGGTCGACGATCTGGAAACGTTCCGAAAAATGCGCGCCTATCTGAAGGCGGTCGCCCCGCGCCATGTCCGAATGCTCAAGCACTACAAGGAGAAAACCCCGATTTTCGACCGGGATGATCTCGAAGACCAAATTCGAGTCATTTATCAAGAGCGCGTCGAACTCAAATCCGGCGGGTATATCATCATCAATCCGACGGAAGCGATGATCACCATCGATGTCAATTCCGGCAGGGGATCCAACAAAAGAAATATCGAAGAGACCGCCTTTCGCACCAACCTCGAGGCTTGCGAGGAAATCGCCCGCCAATTGCGTCTGCGGGACTTAGGGGGGCTGATCGTCATTGATTTCATCGACATGCTCGACAAGAAAAACATCGCCGAGATCGAGAAAGCCTTCAAAAAAGCGCTCAGCATGGACCGCTCTCGAATTCAGCTTTCCCGTATCTCTAAATTCGGACTTCTGGAACTCTCCCGACAGAAAAAGCAATCCACGATTCAGGAGATCAGCTACGTTCCTTGTCCCCATTGCAAAGGCAGCGGACTTCAACCGTCGTTGCAATACGCCTCGCTGGCCGCCTTTCGGAAAATAGAATCCGAAGCCGTCAAAGGCATTTATTCAGAGCTCAAAGTCTCCCTCCCCAATGAAATCGCGATGTATATCCTCAACGCCAAGCGAAACGAGCTGATCAAACTCGAAACGGGCTTCGGCGTCAGCCTGCACATTGAAGGGCGACCGGACATGCAGTGGGACAAATTCGAGATCGAGCAGTCGCTCAAAGAGCAGGCGTTGGAAGCCACCGTCACCCAGGAGGCCTCCCTGCTGAAGCTGGCTGAAGAAACCCCCGCCGACGACTCGGCGGAGGAGCCGTCCGCCGCGCCGGTTAGTCAGGAAACGGAAGACGCCCCGCGCAAGAAAAGCCGCAGGCGTTCCCGTCACAGAAGAAAGCGCACCGCGGACGCCCCTGCCGAAAGCAAGTCATCCGACGACCCGCTGGAGGAATTGGCGTCAATGTCCAAGCCCCTGCCCGTGCCGCGCATTCAATCGCCGACCCTCCCCGTCAAACCGCTCAAAACGATACGGGCTTTGCCGGATGTGTTTTTCCCGGTGGAACTGACGGGTGATCTTTTCGCTCCGGAACCCGACCCCGAGGAATCGGAAGAACAAAAGAACCGATAACCCGGACCGTCCGGTTTTGAATGGGATTTTGCCGATGATGAATGAAGTGGCGAAAAATCTTTACCGAATCGTGGTGCCTCTGCCCAACAGTCCTCTGAAAGATCTGAATTCGTACGTGATCAAATCCCCGTCCCGCAACCTGATCATCGACACGGGTTTTAATCGCAGCGTTTGTTGGGAAGCCATGCAAAAAGGCGTCACCGAGCTTGACCTTGATCTTTCTCGAACGGATTTCATGCTCACGCACATGCATGCGGATCACACCGGACTGGTGACGCGCCTGGCCACCCCCTCGAGCAAAATTTTCTTCAGCCGGATCGACGCGCGCGTTTTCGATGAAGACAACAGCTGGCAGCCGCTCATTGATTTCGCCGAAATCAACGGGTTTCCGGCGGACGAATTGCAGAGAGCCTTAAACAGCCATCCGGGCTTCAAATACAGCCCGGAGAAAAAGCCCGCTTTCACGTTAATCGACGACGGTGACATGATCGAGTGCGGTGATTATCGCCTCGAGTGCATTGCCACGCCGGGACACACGCAGGGGCATATCTGCCTTTATGACCGGGAGAAAAAAATCTTCTTTACCGGCGACCATATCCTTTTCGACATCACGCCGCATATCGAATCGTGGGCCTATACGATCAATTCGCTCGCCGACTATCTGGCCAGCCTGGACAAAGTCTATGCTCTGCCGGTGGAGCTGGTGTTGCCCGGACACCGGAATTTCCAGGGCGACCTGAAAAGCAGGATTGACGAATTGAAGCGCCATCACCGCGAACGGGCCGATGAAGTGCTGCAGGTTCTGGGCGGCAAGACGATGAATGCCTATGAGATCGCCGCGGGCATGACTTGGGATATCGACTGCGACAGGTGGGAAGACTTCCCC
>CAZPTW010000245.1:0-5402 GCA_964589235.1 uncultured Smithella sp.
TAAATCCTTCATTTGAGGCTTTCCGCAATTTGGGCAAACCATGGGATGTGCATTTGGTCTGTCATCTTTTTCATTATTCATCAACCGATTCTCCTTCATTCGCTTTGAAATGGAACCGACCTGTGTCTATAATCGGTCCAAATGATATCCATGGCTTCTTTTGCGCTTCTTTCCCTTCACGGCGAAACGCTTGAGCACCTTCTCAATTCAATTATCTTTTTCGATACACTAAAACATTTTATCGGCATAACAGTCTTATTTCATGAGTTTTTCGATCAACGTCCCGTGATGATGTTTTGAATTATCGACAGTACGACAAGACAAGGCGATTTGGGGCGAAATGGCTTTGAATCCAAACGGTGACCATCGCCAGAACCTGAAAATTATCTTGCTTTTAGTCGTAGGATACGCTAAACAACCCCGCATTCTGAAATGAACCGATTTCATCAGATATTTCGCTGATCTTATTGGGGTTCTCGAAAGGAGTTTTCATGGCAAAGTACGAATCAAAATCACTCAGAAATTTAGCAGTCATCGGCCATGGCGGCACGGGCAAAACATCGCTTTGCGAATCTCTTTTATACGTTTCCGGAAAAAACGAACGTCTTGGACGTGTTGATGATAACACGTCCTGCATGGACTACGAGCCCGAAGAGCAAAAAAGGCACGTATCCATTTCTTCCGCCGCAAACTTTGTTGAGTGGGACAAACATAAAATCAATATGCTTGACACTCCGGGCGACTCCAATTTTTCCTATGATATTCAGTGTTCTCTAAGCGTCGTGGACAATGCCTTGGTGGTTATCGATTCCGTCGGCGGTGTGGAGTTCCAAACGCAAAAAGTATGGGAAATGGCAGATTCGTACAAACTGCCTCGTGCTATTTTCATCAACCGCATGGATCGCGAACGTGCCGATTTCAACAAAGTTTTGGAAAGTATTAAATCCAAACTCAAAAAGAAAGCCACGCCTATCTGCCTGCCGATCGGCGCGGAGGACAAATTTAAAGGGATCGTGGACTTGGTCACGATGAAAGCTTTTATCTTCTCGGACACTAAAGGGATCACCAAACCGGTGGACATCCCCGCCGAAATTTTGGACGAAGCCAAAGCCATGCATGCCTCCATGGTGGAAGACATTGCGGAAGCCGACGAAGATCTGATGAACAAATATTTGGAAGAAGGTGAACTATCCCCGGATGAGCTGAAATCCGGCCTGCGCAAAGGTGTGATCTCCTGCGGTATCATCCCCTTGATTTGTGGGTCGGCGGTCAAATGCATCGGCGTCTCCATGTTGATGGACCTGGTGGTCAGTTCCTTTGCTTCCCCGGTGGATCGCGGCCCGGTCAAAGGCAAAAAACCCGGGACGGAGGAAATCGAGGAAAGAAAGCCCTCCGAAGACGATCCTTTTTCCGCCATCGTTTTCAAAACAATCGCGGATCCTTACGCCGGCCGCCTAACCCTCTTCCGGGTCTACTCCGGAAAGCTCAATTCCGACTCCACGGTTTTCAACTCGACGAAAAAGACCTCTGAAAAATTCGGCAATATCTTTTACCTGGAAGGGAAAGCCCAAAAACCTGCAGAAACATTGATCCCAGGAGATATCGCAGGTGTTGCCAAACTCAAGGAAACCGTGACAGGAGACACGCTTTGTTCAGACAAAGCCCCGATCATTTTTGAAAAAGTGCCTGTTCCACCGCCGATCATGTCTTTTGCCGTAGAACCGAAATCCCGTGGGGACGAAGATAAAATCGCATCCTCGATCAATCGTCTGATGGAGGAAGATCCGACCATTGTTTTCTCACGTAATGCCCAAACCAAAGAAATGATTCTCTCCGGGATGGGACAGGTGCATATTGAAGTCAATATCGAGAAGATGAAAAGAAAATTCGGCGTCGAGGTCAATCTCAACACGCCAAAAGTTCCTTACTTGGAAACCATCAAAGGGAAAACCAATGTTCAGGGGCGCTATAAAAAGCAGTCCGGTGGACGTGGTCAGTTCGGAGATTGCTGGATCGATATCGAACCTCTGCCCCGTGGCAGTGGTTTCGAATTTGTCGATAAAATCGTCGGAGGGGTGATCCCAGGTCAGTACCGTCCCGCCGTTGAAAAAGGTATCATCGAAGCGGCCGCCAAAGGCGTCATCGCCGGTTATCCTGTTGTCGATTTTCGGATTTCCCTCGTTGACGGGTCTTATCATACGGTAGACTCCTCGGAAATGGCCTTTAAAATCGCCGGTTCGCTGGCTTTTCAGAAAGGGGTGATGGAATGTCAACCCGTCCTGCTTGAACCGATCGTCAATATCTCCATTGAAGTGCCGGATGAGTACATGGGCGATGTCATCGGAGATTTAAACAGCCGACGTGGGCGCGTCATGGGTATGGACAGCAACGGCGCCAACCAAGTCATCAAAGGACAGGTTCCTTTGGCGGAAATTCTGAAATACGCGCCGGATCTTCGTTCCATGACCAGTGGACGAGGCAATTTCACATACACGCATTCTCACTATGAAGAAGTGCCAGCCTTCATAGCAGAGAAAATTATCGCTGAGGCGAAAAAGAATCAGGAAGAATGATTTTGAATGTTCCGAGCTGGAATTATTACTGTCAGCGATAAAGGCTCGCAGGGTGAACGTGAAGATTTAAGCGGCCCCGCTATCGCAAAAATGCTCGCGGGCGCCGCGATCTCAGTTGCCAAGACACGGGTTATTCCCGATGAAATCGATCAGATTTCACAAGCCATCGTCGAGTTTTCCGATATTGAAAAGCTTGAATTGATCTTGACCACAGGCGGGACAGGTGTGAGCCCCCGAGATCTGACACCGGACGCCACCATCAAAGTATTGGACAAAGAAATCCCCGGAATAGCCGAAGCCATGCGTCACGCCAGCCTGAAAATTACACCGCACGGCATGATATCGCGTGCCGTAGCAGGCATACGAGGCCGCTCTTTGATTATTAATCTTCCTGGAAGCCCCAAAGCGGCCACAGAGAATTTGGCGGTTGTTTTACCTGCCCTGTTTCATGCCATCGAGAAAATTCAAGGCGATCCCCGAGACTGCGCTCAATCCTAAACCCATTGACTCGTCCTCAAGCGTTTATTGTCCTTCTGCCTCGCCATTGACCTGTCAATGGTCGTCATTACAAAATAGCTGCAATAACGATAGCATTTACGATAAAGGAGCGTCGTTTATCGTCACCGGCCGATGATCCTCTTTTCATTGAATACATCCAGGTGATTGGATTTCGCATATATCACACCGGGAACAAACCGACGGGATAAAGCTTTCCGTTCCGCCCTTGCTGATGAATGCGGACACCTTAAAATCTTATGAAGCAATGCCATGATCGCTTAATGATTTCCAATGAAAACCTGGAGCATTCAGCCGTTGCGACCTTGAATCGCCGCACGGATTTCGACCCCTATGCTCAATCACTTATAAAGGAAAAAAGAATCATCTCATCAAATAACCAGCGGAACCATGATTGATTAGAGATCTTGCTTTAAGAACGTTTTAGAAGAAATATCTCATCTTCACTCGGAGCAGGATGACGTTATCCATGGCGTTTATCATCCAGTTGGACACAACCCACCCGCCTAGCATGTCAATGAGCGTCTCTAGAACATTCATGCCGGCATCTCCATCACCCCTTTCCTCATTAAAACATCCGCCAGTTTTTGAAACAGCCCAAAAACAAACATCGACATGGATTTCAGGAATTCATCTCGATGACCAAATCACCACTTTTCGACGGATCGTATCCTCCCAGAGAAGAAACCCTCTTTCGGAATTTATCAGAACGAATTGTATCAAAAACCGCCTGGATATTGGTTTCCTGGAGACGTTCCGTCCGAATCACCAGATCAAAATTTTCGACATCCATCGGGATGAAATCCAAATCAAGGGCCTTGGCTGCGGCATATATGGCCATACCACAATCCGCCAAACCGCTTAGCACGTCGACGGCAACCGACATGTGGCTGTATTCTTCATGATCGTACCCCTTGATACTTTCAGCTTTGATCCCGGCACGAGTCAGATGATAATCCAAAAGGATGCGCGTCCCCGACCCCTTTTGTCTATTGACAAAAACGACATCGTCCCGCATCAGATCCAAGATGCCTTTAATTCCCTTCGGGTTGCCCTTCGGGATAATTAAACCCTGCTCCCGTCGCACGAGGTGAAAAAGACTTATTCCAATCCCCTCAAGGTAGCGCTTGATAAAGGAAACATTATATTCGCCTGTTTTTATGTCCAGCAAATGTGACCCTGCTAAATGACAGATCCCCTTTTTGACGGCGAGCAATCCCCCTAAGCTGCCCACATTTGCCGAAGAAACTCTGACAGGTCTTTGGCGTGAGTGCCGAATTTCATCGGCGAGAATATCAATAGTCATGTCATGGCTGCCGATGACGACAACGGTTCCATCGAGTTGTGTTTCATCCATGAGAAGTTCCGCCAAGACCTCTTCATCCTGGTGGATGCCTTCTGAAAAGGGCGGGATGCGGATGACACCCTCCGCCCTTGTCAGAGTGGTGATGGATCCCGCAGATCTCGGAAGAGGCGTCGCAACCATGGTATTTCCTACTTTTCCGATATTGACACGCACAAATTCTTCCAGCCCCAGTTTTGATGGAATGGGGCGGGAAGATCGGACGGGAACGAAATGATCTTTCGGGACATCAAATCCTTGAAGTCTCAATAGGATAGGTTTGGCAAATTGTTCAAAAGCCAAAACGGCGGAAACCGGATAGCCGGGTAAACCAATAACCGGTTTATTCTTGATTCTCCCCAAAATGGTCGGTTTCCCCGGCATCATGGCAACCCCATGCACAAAAATCTCGCCTATTTCCGCAAGAATCCTTGCCGTGAAATCCTTTGAACCTGCCGAAGATCCTGCGAGGATCACAATCAGATCGGTTTGCGTTTCCGCTGTTTTTAAAAGCACGTCACGAATTGCATCTTCGTCATCGGGTGTGATCCCCAAAACGCAAGGTTCTCCGTGCATTTGGCTGACTAAACCTGATATCGTAACGGAATTTGAATCAACAATCTGATTCCTTTTCAGTTGGCTGAAATCGACAATATCCCGATGGTTGATCATTTCCGTCCCTGTGGGAATAATCGTTACATTCGGTTTTTTATGGACGGATACCTCGAAAACTCCAGCGGCGATCATGGCCCCCAAATCGAAAGCGCGAATCACATGGTTTTTGGGGAAAAGAAGCTGCGTGGCAACAATGTCTTCTCCCACTTTGCGCACATTTTCCCAAGGGTAGACAGGCGACATAATTTCAACCTGATCGGCAACGAGTTCATGAACTTTCTCCACCATAATCACGGCATTGCATCCAAGGGGAAGTGCATGCCCCGTATTGATCCAGAAGGCGTCCTCCCCTATTT
>CAZPTW010000246.1:0-5399 GCA_964589235.1 uncultured Smithella sp.
CCGCCATTCAGATCACGGAAGGCGAATTGAATGTGGGGGACAGTATCAAATTTTCGGGTCATACGACGGAATTTTCCGATGTGGTCCAATCCATGGAAGTGAATAACAAACCTGTGTCGCGGGCCGTCGCGGGTGAGTCGGTGGGGCTCAAAGTGAAGGACCGTGTCCGTCCCGGTGATGAGATCTTTCTTGTTTTGCCGGATTAGTGTCTTGTTTTGAAGGCACTTGGGTCAATGCTTTTCTCCGGCAGACACGAAGGTGCCCCAGAAGAAGATTTCCATTTCATAAGATGATGTCACACGAATGGCCAAAATCCTGATCGTTGACGATGAAGAAGATATCGCCGAATTGGTGTCCTACAACCTTTCCAGGGAGGGGTTTGCAACGGTCAAGGCCTCAAACGGTGATGCCGCTTTACGTAAGGTAAAACTTGAAAAGCCGGATCTGGTGATTTTGGACCTCATGCTTCCGGGCATGAGCGGATTGGATATCTGTAAAAGCCTACGAGCAAACCCCCAGACTGCGACTTTGCCCGTGATCATGCTAACCGCTAAAAGTGAGGAATTCGATAAAGTTTTGGGCTTGGAAATCGGGGCGGATGATTATATTACCAAACCATTCAGTGTCAAAGAGTTGATCGCGAGGGTTCGTTCCCTTCTTCGGCGCGTTCAGGAGGCGGTCAAAACACCGGAAAAAGAAATCTTTGATCGCGACGGCCTTTTCATCAATTACATCTCCTGTGAGGTACGGGTCGATGGAAATGCCGTCGCCCTCAGCCCGACGGAACTCAAACTCCTTTTCTTTTTATCCCGAAATCCCGGTCGCGTGTATTCTCGCAACCAGATCATTGACCATGTATGGGGTGACGATACATTCATCACCGACCGTGCCGTCGATGTTCACATTCGCCGCTTGCGAAGTCAAATTGAGAAAGACATGGATAATCCACGATTCATTCTGACGGTCAGAGGATTCGGCTACAAGTTTGCTGAAATTCGATAAGCGGTCTTTCGTGTCGAACGTGATCTTCGGTATTTTTTTCACCATCTTCATCTGTTTGTCATTAAACTGTAACATTTCTTCTGTAAACCATAAGTCGGAAAAAATGAGGGAGGATATGAATTCATGGTAAAACGAATGAAAAGAGCGGTTTTTACTGCTGTTTTTTTTATTTTGATGAGCGGTGTCGCGGCGGCGGCGCCGTCTGTCGTGATTAAAGGGTCGACAACGGTTTTGCCTTTGGCCCAAGGGACGCTTGAGGCCTTTATGAAAAAAAATCCCGGCGTCCAAATGACGCTCTCCGGCGGAGGTTCCGGCGAGGGGATCAAAGCGTTGATCGACAAAACAGCCAATATTGCGACATCCAGCCGCGAAATCAAGGGCAATGAAATTGATTTGGCCAAATCCAAAGGGGTGAATCCCGTGGCGCATGTGGTGGCATACGATGCCATCATACCGGTTGTAAATCCGAAAAACAAAATCTCTAATCTCACGATTGACGAACTCAGCCAGATTTATCAAGGTAAAATTGCGAACTGGAAAGAGGTGGGGGGGGATGACATGAAAATTGTCGTCATCTCCCGCGATTCCTCTTCCGGTACTTTTGAATCCTGGGATCATTTTGTCATGAAGAAAGCCAAAGTTACTCCCAGAGCTCAAATGTTGGCTTCCAATGGCGCGTTGGTCGCCGCGGTCTCGAAAAATAAATACGCCATTGCTTACCTGGGAATGGGGTATGTCAATAAGTCAGTAAAGACACTGAAGGTCAACGGCATCGAGGCCACACCGCAGACGGCTTTGTCGAGAGAATATCCCATGTCCCGCGAACTTTACATGTATACCAACGGTGACCCCCAAGGCGACATCGCCAAATATCTCGCTTTTGTGAAATCTTCAGAAGGGCAGAAAATCGTCGCCCAGAATGGATTTGTTCCTTTGGACAGGCCGAAGAAACCGGGTCAAAAGCCATAAGACATGGCCGGGTCATCCAGGGTGCCGCGGTGACAATCCGGTGCCTTCCCGCCCACGCCGAAGGGGTGTCCGCCCGGAGCGGTGAAATTTGTCTTTGATTGTCGAGGATGACATGAATCGTCAGACGAAAGAATTAATTATTCAATACGTGTTTTTTCTTTTTGCTTTGGTTTCCGTGGTGGTCTTGGGCCTGATCGTTTTTTCCCTGTTCAGGGAGGGATTGCCCCTCTTCGGCAAAATATCCGTAAAAGACTTTTTGCTTGGAATGGAGTGGTACCCGACCTACGATCCGCCGTCATTTGGCATATTTCCGCTGATCGTGGGTTCGATGATCGTCACGATACTGGCGACGCTCATGGCCGTTCCGCTGGGCATTCTAGCGGCCATTTACATTGCCGAGATCGCTCCGTCACGCATCAAAGGCATTCTCAAATCCGTCATAGAATTGTTGGCCGGCCTTCCTTCCGTCGTTTTGGGCTTTTTTGGAATGGTGATTGTTGCACCTTGGCTGCAGGAGACGTTCGATTTGCCCACCGGCCTCAATATCATGAACGCATCGATCATTCTGGCGCTCATGGCCATTCCGACCATTTCCAGCATTTCCGAAGACGCCCTTTACAGCGTGCCCAGAGAATTCAAAGAGGCCTCTTATGCGTTGGGAGCGACAAAATTCGAAACAATTGCCAAAGTGATCGTGCCTGCCGCGCTCTCGGGTATTTCCACGGCGGTTATGCTCGGCATGGCCCGCGCGATCGGTGAAACGATGGTTGTCCTGATGGTGGCGGGGGGATCGGCGGCGATTCCTGAAAGCTTGTTTGATTCCGTGCGACCCATGCCGGCAAGCATCGCCGCGGAAATGGGGGAAACGCCGTATCGCAGCCCGCACTACTCGGCCCTCTTTGCCATCGGCATCGTGCTGTTCTTTTTGACGTTGGCCTTCAACCTTGTGGCCGATTACGTGGCGCATAAATTTAAACAGACCGGGTCGGCGACACTATGAGCTTGACAACGAATTCACCGTCCATGCGCTTGCGCTATTTCAAACAGAATCTTTTTTTCTTCTTGGTGCGCCTGTCCGCTCTCATAATCACCCTGGCGTTGGGTGGCATCATTTTTTATATCGTCTCTTGCGGATGGTCGGTTCTCAGCTGGGACTTTATCACGAAACCGCCCACGGATGCTATGACCAAAGGTGGTATTATGCCCGCCATCTTGGGAACCGTCTATCTGACCCTTGGTGCCGTTGCGGTCGGCCTTCCACTGGGTATCGCTTCGGCGATTTATCTGACGGAGTATGCCAAGCAGGGTAAACTGGTCCGGTTCATTAAAGTGGGGATCAATTGTTTGGCCGGTGTGCCTTCGGTGGTTTTTGGGTTGTTTGGGTTGGGGTTTTTCGTCATTTTCTTGAAGTTCGGTTCGAGCATTCTGTCTGGATCGCTGACGTTGGGGTTCTTGATTCTACCGACCATCATCGGCGCATCGGAAGAAGCGCTGAAGGCGGTTCCACAGACGTTTCGTGAAGCGTCTTTGTCTTTGGGGGTGTCCAAGTGGCAAACCATTTTGAGAATCGTTTTACCCAATGCGTTGCCAGGCATTTTGACCGGTTCGATTTTGGGAATCGGTCGCGCGGCGGGCGAAACCGCCCCGATCATGTTCACCGCCGCCGCCTATTTTACGGCCAAGCTTCCCGGGTCCATTTTTGATGAAGTGATGGCTCTGCCTTATCATATATATGTTTTGGCGACGGCAGGGACCAATATTGAGGCGACGAGACCGATTCAATTCGGAACGGTTCTTGTGTTAGTGGCGGTGGTTTTGGGCATCGATTTGATCGCCATCATTATCCGCGGTCGTATGCGAAAGAATAAAAGGTGGTAGCAATGGATTCCGATGTGATTATCAGGTTAAACCATGTGAACTTTTACTACGGCGCCTCGCAGGCGCTCAGAGACATTTCCATGTCTTTCCGTAAAAAGAAAGTGACGGCGTTGATTGGACCCTCGGGGTGCGGTAAATCGACCCTGCTTAGACTTTTGAACCGAATGAACGATCTGATCGACGGCACGCGGGTGGAAGGCGAAATCCTTTTTGAAGGACAGAATATTTATGCGCCGAACGTCGATCCGGTGGAGATCCGCCGCAGGATCGGCATGGTGTTTCAAAAACCCAATCCCTTCCCCAAAACCATTTATAACAACATCGCCTACGGTCCCAAGCTCAACGGTGTCCCTGCCGAGGATATGGACGCTCTGGTGGAACAAAGTCTCAAGCAGGCGGTTTTGTGGGACGAGGTAAAAGATATCTTGAACCAATCCGCGATGAATCTGTCCGGTGGACAACAACAGCGGCTTTGCATCGCGCGCGCGTTGGCGATGAAACCGGATATCCTGCTGATGGATGAACCGACCTCGGCGCTGGATCCCATTTCCACCGCAAAAATCGAAGAGCTGATCGACGAACTCAAGGTGGATTATACCATCATCATCGTGACCCACAACATGCAGCAGGCGGCCCGCGTCTCCGATGAAACCGCTTTCTTTTATCTCGGGGATTTGATTGAATACAACAGAACAGAAAAGATTTTCACCAAGCCGGATGTGAAGCAAACGGAAGATTATATCACAGGCCGTTTCGGGTGACCGGATGTCGGCGGAGAAAGGGGGGCCGCCCGACGATGGTTTTTTTTCCCGGCGCTCGTTTGGGTCGTCGTTTGGAAGCGGATGAAGCAGCGCGCCTTATCTTACGGAATCAGCCCCTTGGCGGGTTGAAGCTCGTTGCCGAGCCATCGATATGAGGAAAGGATAGATGATGGAAGAAAAAAAACACACCAGCACGCATTATGAAAAGGAATTGCAGGCGATCAAGGATGGTTTGATTTTTTTAGGGGCCCTAACGGAAAAAGCCATTGCTGAGGCGATGAAGGCGCTTGAAGAACGCAACGCCGATATCGCCCGTAAAGTCGTTGCGGACGATGATGAAATCGACCGGTTGGATTCTGATTTAGAAGAACGCTGCATCAAGATCCTGGCCCTTCGTCAGCCGACGGCGATCGACCTGCGGTTTATCACCACCGCCATTAAAATCACCGGCCACTTGGAACGGATTGGGGACATGGCGGTGAACATTGCCGAGAAGGCCATCGCGCTCAGTTTGGAACCCCAACTCAAGCCGTATATCGATCTTCCGCGAATGGCCTGGCAGGTCAGTGGAATGATCAAAGATTCGCTCGACAGTTTCATTCGGGGGGATTTGAAGTTGGCGGAGAAAGTGCGCAACACAGAGCAGTTGGTCGATGATCTCAATGAACAGATTTTCCGCGAACTGTTGACCTTCATGATGGAAAACTCAAAATCCATTCATCGCGCTCTGTTGATCATGCAAGTGTCGAAAAATCTGGAGCGCATCGCGGATCACGCCAAAGGCATCGC
>CAZPTW010000247.1:0-5386 GCA_964589235.1 uncultured Smithella sp.
TAGACCTTGAGGCCAAAGTAGCCGTCCAAATGCGCGTACTCCATGTCCATGGTCATGGCGATGCAGAAAAAGACCGGTGTGATGCCTTCGTAAAGATCGGCGGGAAGGAGAATATCATAATATACATCGTCCATTTTTTTCGTAACAAAACCATCTGCGATTTCATACGTCGATTTCCTGCTTTCCGCGACGGCCTGCATAAGGCTGTTCTTGCGGTATTCCGGCTTGACGTTTCCGGGCAATTGCACCCGTTCACCCAGAAGCGGGTTACGCGTGACGAAGTTGACCACAAAACCACCGGCAAGCCCCAGCGTTTCCATGGTTTCGCGTTTCAAATGCAGGGCTTCGACAAGGCCGATCGATTTATCCGCGATCTGCTTCCACAAAAACGGCAGCGGCGCGCAGTTGCCGCTCTCGATGTGCATGTGGCAATCGACAACGACGGAGGGCTGCCAAATACTGAGCACGTAGTCGACGCCCGTGATGATATCGTCTTTGACTTGCCTAACGACGCTGCCTTTGGGATCGAATTGTTCAAATTTCTTTTTATTCCCCGCCTTGGGAGCGGCGGATGCGCTCCCCGGCGGCTTTGTTTCCGGTTTTATTTTTATCATGGCTCCGTCCTTTTCCCCGTTTATTCGATTCTTTTCAAAGGCGTGATTCCTCTGGCTGAGATAAACCGCCTGCTGTTTTGCCGTGCCTGACCCGGCTGATATATGATTTCAAACCGGCCGTGCGGGTCCTGACCGGTCAGTTCAATCATGCCCCGGTCATCGGTGTTTTCCTCGACCATGCCGCCGTCGGGCAATTTGATCTGAAATTTTATTCCTTCGAGGGGTTTGTTGTCTTCATGACCCAACTGGAACCACCTTGTTTTTTTGTCGTAATTGTCCCACGAAATATGCTCCACGACCTTGATGCGAATGGTGTCTTTCGGCGGCGGGGGGATTTTGGGCTCGGGCGGCGGGTCGGAGGAATCCTCATTGATGCCGATGGTGTTTCCGGAATTGAGTGTCATGAGATCGCCGTTGCGGCAGACGCCTTTGCCTTCAATAAATACAGTCGAAGAGCAATTGAGAAATTCGGCTTTACCGCCGACTGTGCCCGAAGAGATCCCCTTGCCCGAACCCGCCTCGTCGCCGGTGCTCTTGCTGTAACAGCATCCGTCGATGGCCGCGGAGGCGCCGTCGACCTTGACGGTCTTGCTCCCTTTGTCGAGCGTTTTGGATTTGGCGACGTTGGAATAAGGCACGGCAACCATGGAAGACCCCATCGGGGTCAGGCAAACGTCAAGCGGACTCATCACAGTGGCATCGCTGTTTTTACTGGTCACGCCCTCCTTGTTGGCAAATACGGTCGATTTCCCCAATCGCTAAAACCTCCTTTCAAATTCGTATCTCGTATCTCGCAGCTCGTGACTCGTATCTCGTGAAGCGTGAAGCGGAGCGCGAAGTGCGGAGTCCGGCAGCATGTCCGGCGCATGCGCCGGGCATACCGGATGTATCTCGTATATCCTGGCACTCGACACCTATAGCCTATAGCCTCTTGCCCATCGCCTATTCTTCTTTCTCCAGCACCAGCGCGCCGCAGGGGCCATAATCGTCGGAACAAAATATCATGACCGGCGAGGGAAGCCAGTTACGCTCAAACCCTTTGACGGCAACGCAAGCCAGAACCCCGCCGGATGCCGCCCCGATGTCGCCGTAGTTTCTCATGCCGGGGTTCAGTAAATGCCAGGGCCCTTGTTTCTTTCCGAAACATCGTATCTGCGCGACGCCCCACTCTTCCGCACGTCCAGCCTCCCCATTCAAGTCCGTAAGAATGGCAGCGATATCTTGATCTTTTATGGGCGCCAGGGCAGCATGGCATGCATCGGTCAGGCCTTTGCTGATGCCTTCTTCATCCGAAGCCCGCGGATTTGGTTCCTCGGCCAGGCCCAGCGATCGAATTTTTGCCAGGACGGGTCTATGTGTTTTTTGTGCATTCTCCCTGTCTTCCACAATCATAAAGCTTACGGCTTCCGAGGCAATTAAGGCATGATTGCGGCCATGCGACGAGGACATCAAGCGATCATTGCTCTCCAGCCAGTCCAGCGTCGCATCGTCAAGGCAAGAATCCATGCAGCCGATCACGCACAAAGCATCCGGTTTGTCTGCAATCATCCGTGCGGCTTCCGCAATTGCATAATGAAATGAGGCATTCCCATGTGGAATGATTTCCGTGACCGGTTTCCCCACGCGTTTTGCAATAACGGCTTGTAAGATCCCATGGGTTTTACCACTGTAATCCGGACCGGGACGCTCGCCGGATGGCACACCTAAAAAGAAGTGTATATCCGATGTCCAACGCCGGGATCCAGACATGTACCCATCAATCAGTTCTTTTAAACAGGTAACGGCAATATCTCCCATGCGCTCGATGGTCTTTATAACCCCTTCTCTGATCCCCTGAATCTTCGCCACGGTAACGGGGTTGCCGTTTTGATCTTTGTAATCGTTGGAAATCCGAAACCGGCAAATCCCCGCCCGGACGGAGGCGGCGGTTTGGGCTGCGGTCAATCCCACCGGGGTGACGCAGTTGGCGGCGGTGATGACGAGTTCCCTTTTTCCGTAGTTGGGGAAAATGGGTTTGACGGGGGCGGTTGCCGAGTGGGCCGCGCGGGCCGCGCGTTTTGTCGTCCGGTTCAGCGCCTCGATCTGACGCCAGGCCGGGGCGGCGGTGTTGAATAGCGGCGTGCCCGGCTCAAGAAGAACAAGCTCCAGCGCCGCCGCGCATCTTTCCCGCTGGCTGCCCGTTTGCAGGATATGCCGCAAATGGGGTTCGGTGATGGGTTTCCCCAAAAGCAGACGCGTCTCTTGGGGGTAATTCTTCCGGTTTTCCCCCCACCAGGCCCGAATGGCCGGTTCGTTGGGCCAGGGCAGGTTCTCATCCGGGTCCATTTCGACGTTGGGGTCGTCCGGGTCGTCGTTGGGGCCCGCGTTGTAGCCGTCCGGACATTTTCCCTCGAATGCCTCTTCCCGAAGGTCCAGGCCCGTGATGAAATGAAAGGCTTCCCCCGCCACCCGGGCATAAACGGGGTTTTTCATCTGTCCCAGAAGCCAGGGAATATTGACGGTATCTCCCATCAGGCCCGATCCGACAATGGCCAGTCGGCGTGTCGCGGACGAACAGGACAGCTCGTTGATCCAGAGAATGGCTTCGCTCCGGCTGATCTTCCGGATTACCAGGTTCAACGCGTCTTGGGCGAGGGGAAAACCGGCACGCGCGAAGCTTTTGCAAACAGGCGTCATGTCTTCATAGCCCAAAAGGGTTCCAGACCAGGAGGCCCAAAAGCGGATGTCGTCGTTACCGGATTTGAGTTGATCTTCGATGCTCCAGCGGATGTGTTTGCCGTTTCTCTGACGGATTCCGCCCGCGGCGTAAAGGGCGGTTCGGGCGAGTTTTGCGTCATCCGACGTCAATGCCGCGTCCAAGGGATAGCCTGGGTCTTGACGGTGAAAAGCACAGGCGGCGAGGGCCATGCGGATTTGGAGCGCCTCTTTTGAGGCAAAAAACCTTTGAATGGAGGCTTCGGCCCGCTCCCAGGGGAGCCAGCCCAAAGCCCCGATGACGCCTTCGACGGCGTCTTCGGACAAAACGGCTTTTTCCAGGATGAGGTCCATCTTGCCCTGATCTCCCCGGTTGAGGGCAAGTAAAGTCGCGGCAAAAAAATGCCCGCCCATCCCCCGGCCAAGCGCGCTTTCACACTCGGCCCAGCCCGCGTCCCCCTCGAGCGTCAAGGCGTCGATGTGGGCGTCGAGCCGGTCATCGAGCGCCCGCAAATCCGCCAGCGTGTGGTGCGGCGCGTGGACGGCAAGCCCGCGCCCATCCCACAGGCTTAAGGCTTCTTCAACATGCTCGAAGCAAAGCCCGCCGATAAAGGCTTTCGCTTCGACGGAGTGTCTTGCGCGAAGGTCCATGACCTGATCCCCTGCCTTTCCCGATGGATCGACAATGATTTGATAATTTTCAATAAATGAAAGCGTGTGTCGAAGACACGGATGCATAGAACAGGAAGATGTTTTTGTCAATACGCGGATTGTCGGATATCGCGTTTAAACCAGGCGCATCATTTTTCAGGCACCGGTCCCGCCTTGATGACGGGTCTTTGCATGAGGACGATCGGTCATCGCGTGGTTACTTTCCCAGACCCTGTTTCTTTTCCCTGGTCAGCTTCTCCAAATCCTTCGCGACGACCCAGTCGTGGAAGGTGGGGTATTTATCGAAGTCGTCGCCCATCAGGGATTTATAGGCTTCCTTCGTGAGCTCCCAGTGGTAGAGACCGTCTAGACCATCGGCCGTGTTATGGGTCGGGGTGCAACTTTTGGGATTGAAACGCTCTTTCACCAGCAATGTCGGCGAGTTCAGGTAGTTGGGGTATTTCTCGGAAACAGGCGTTGTTCATTATAGTGTGGCTCTGTCCGTCGCACCCATCAGCCCTATAGGCAACTCGCCAGCTGGAAAGTTTATGTGCTGCAAGACAGGACAATTCACCTGCCTCTGATAAGAAACATTCTCTACATCCCATTTCCCTCACGGTCACACCGGTTTATGTGTCGACGCCCTTTTTGTCTTTTGACCTTCGGGAACATTTTGGTGTCCATTCGATTTCATTTGTCGCTTTGCGCTTTGGCTTTCGTGTGCTATTGTATGACAAATTTTGCGGTCTTAGTTTATTGAAATACACTCGTGCGAGGGGGCGTGTACGATATGGAGCAGATTGAGAAACTCAAAGCCGTCGTCGAGAATCCTTATTCTTATCTCCGAAAACTCAAAGAAACCAAAAAAAAGAAAATTGTAGGTTATGTCTGCTCTTACACGCCTGAAGAATTGATTGAGGCGGCGGGCGCTTTGCCGGTTCGTCTGTTCGGGGTGAATGCAGGGATTTCACAGGCGGATCTGCATCTGCAGGCTTACTGTTGTTCGTTGGTGCGCGGGATTTTGGACGAGGCTTTGGCGGGGAAGGTCGACGTCGTCGACGGCGTGGTCTTTCCGCATACATGTGACACCATCCAGAGGCTTTCGGATATCTGGCGGATCAATCTCCCCCACATGTTTCACGCCGACATCGTGCTGCCGGTCAAGTTGTCTTCGGAATCATCACGACAATATTTTACCGATGTGTTGAAAAGATTTACGAAGGATTTGGAACGCGTGACGGGGCGGACGATTCATCTCGAGGATTTGCGACGATCCATCAGAACCTACAATGCCATCCGAGCACAGATGACCAGGCTTTATGATTTACGCGGCGAAACGCCGCAGGTGATCAGCGGGAGGGATTATTTCACGTTGACCCGAGCGGCGATGATCATGGATCGGGAAGAATATCTGGAGATTTTGACGT
>CAZPTW010000248.1:0-5339 GCA_964589235.1 uncultured Smithella sp.
TGTCGACGATGGAAAAGCCGGGCTAAAAAACGCGGCCAATTACAAAATATCAAGTGGATATTTAGAAATGTCCAATGTCAACGCCGTCAAAGAAATGATAGATATGATGGAAATTCAGCGGACCTTCGAAACGTACCAAAAAGTCATCCTGACCCTTCAGGATATGGACAAAATTTCCACCAACCGTATTGGAAAACTGATTTAACAGGAGAAAGCAATGATACGATCGTTATGGACAGCAGGAACAGGGATGGTTGCCCAACAGCTTGAGCAGGATGTCGTCGCCAACAATTTAGCCAATATCAACACGGTGGGTTTTAAAAAGTCGCGCGCGGATTTTCAAGATCTCATGTATCAAATTTATACAAAGTCGGGAGCGGAAACCACTCAAGGGACCATGCTGCCAGCGGGTATTGAGGTCGGCATGGGTGTCAAACCGATTGCCACGGCAAAGATTTTTACACAGGGAGATTATCAGCAAACCGGTAATCAGTTTGATTGGGCTATAGAGAAAAACGGCTTTTTTCAAATTGATGACAATGGAAACACCTACTACACAAGAGCGGGGAATTTCAGGTTGGATCGAGACGGTAATGTCGTTAACGCGGAAGGTTTGAGGCTGATCCCCAACATAACTGTTCCGTCCGGGACCGTATCGTTTACCATGGACGCAGGCGGAACGTGGACGGCTGCGGATCAGGCCGGCACTCCGCTTGCGACAGGCCGCCTGGAACTCGCCATTTTTACGAATCCGGCTGGATTGACGAGCGTCGGCAGAAATCTTTATGCCAAATCCGAGGCGTCAGGCGATGCGATAACGGGTAACCCCGGTGAAAATGGCATTGGCACAGTGTCGCAAAACTTTCTAGAGATGTCGAATGTCAATGTGATTGATGAAATGGTAAAAATGATCATTGGTCAAAGAGCCTACGAAATCAATTCAAAAGCCATTCAGACGGCGGACAATATGCTGTCCATCATCAACAGCCTCAAGAGGTCATAAGGACATGGTGAGTCTTGAATTCAGATATAAGAAGATCTTCCTTTTGCTCATGGCAATGATGCTTGCCGGCCCTTCGCCGACATGGGCCAAAGAAAGTCAAGATGCCGTCATGATGCAGAAGGTGCGCCGGCATATTGAACAAAATATGATTTGGCCGGTTGACTGTGTGAGGATCGAGTTTTTGTCGGCGATGCCCAGGATGGATGATTTAAAGGGAAAGGTAACATGCAACATCGAAAGCAAACCTAGGGAGGAATATATCGGAGATACTTCTTTCACCATCCGATTGTTTGCCGACGGCATTTTCGCCCGAGAAGAGAATGTTCGCGTCCGTATCGAAGTCTTGCGTGATTTTGTCGTCAGCGTCAACAATATTGCAAAAGACAGTGTTCTGCAGGCGTCGGATGTCGCCTTGCAGAAGAAATGGGTTCGAAGCATTCCAATGAATACCGTTTCTTCATTAGAAGAAGCCGTCGGGAAAAGTCTCATTGTCAGTATTCGTCCCCACACAACCATTACCCGACTGATGCTCAAGGACGTTTTGCCGGTTAGAAAAGGTAAAATGGTTCAGGTGGTTTTGGACAATGGTGTGATGAGAATGATGATGAATGGCATTGCGGAAGAAGACGGCGCCGAGGACGCTTTGGTCCGGATTCGCAACATCAGTTCAAATAAAATTATTCACGCCAGAGTCATTGGACAAGGAAAAGTACAGGTGGATTTTTAAGGAGCGAAATACATGAGAAAGCGAATCATTTTTGTGATCCTGATCATTGCCGGCATGTCTTTGATGGCGACAGGTTGCGCCACACAGAAGATTACGCCTGTTCGGCCGGAAACCGTCTATACGGCGCCTCAACCCCAAGCGCCGGCACCTGCGCCCGGCGCAATTTGGCGTGGGGAAAACGACAAAAACATGATTTTCGCCGATAAAAAGGCCCGCTATCTTGATGATATCGTAACGATTATTATTTCCGAGGCGGCCACGGGCGGGAACAAGGCCAGCACCAACACGGGTCGAGATGCTTCGACATCGGCCAACATCAACGCGCTTTTGGGCATCGACAATTCCATCTTGGCCAACAACACCAGTATGGGAGGTCAAATCGCGATAGGCGGTACACATTCCAATTCCCTCAAGGGGACGGGAGACACCAGCCGCAACACAACGTTGGTGGCTAAAATCAGCGCGCGTGTGATCCGAGTGTTGGATAACGGAAATCTTCTCATTGAAGGCCGCAGGCAGGTTACCGTCAATGCCGAAGATCAGTATCTGATTATCAGTGGCATCGTTCGACCACAGGATATAACCACGGACAACACCGTCGCGTCTCAGTATATCGCCGACGCTCGAATCGTTTATACCGGTGACGGCGTGATTAATGACAAGATGAGACCGGGGTGGCTGACTCGAGTGGTGGATTGGGTATGGCCTTTCTGAGCGTGAAGAAAACACAATTTCTGGAGAACGATATGAAAAAACGGCGGAATATTACGATTTATCTGATCTTCTTGATCATGGTGATTTCAGCGGATGTTTCATGGGCGGCCAGAATCAAGGATATAGCAACCATCGGTGGGGTACGCGACAACCAGCTCATCGGCTACGGGGTGGTCGTCGGATTGGCCGGGACCGGCGATGATTTGGCCAAAAACCTCTTCACGGCATCATCATTGGCCAATATCATGAATCGCCAGGGGCTTTCCATGAAAGACAAGACCTCGGCATTGAAGGCCGACAATATCGCTGCCGTGATGGTGACGGCGACACTGCCTCCATTTGCAAAAAATGGTTCAAAAATCGATGTGATGGTTTCGTCGGTGGGCTCGGCGAAGAGTCTTCAGGGTGGAACGCTGCTGATGACGCCGCTGCGAGGCGCGGACGGCGAGGTTTATGCGGTCGCACAAGGTGCGCTCTCACTGGGGGGGTATTCGGCAGGTGGAGCGGCCGGCGGGGCGGTAAAAAATCATACGCGGGTAGGTAGAATTGCCAATGGTGCGACCGTAGAAAAAGAATTGTCTTATGATTTCAACAAGAAACGAGTATTAATGATTAATTTGCAGCGGCCGGATTTCACGACTTCCAGCCGAATGGCCGCAGCGATCAACAAGGCTTTGAATTTCGCCTCTGCCTCTCAAATCGACGCTTTTTCAGTCAGCGTGAAAGCGGGGGAATCTTTTACCGGCTCTTTGTCTGAATTGGTCTATCACTTAGAATCTATAGACGTTCCCGTTGATGTACCGGCCATGGTGATTCTCAATGAAAAAACCGGAACCGTCGTAATGGGGGAAAATGTGCGGATATCGACCGTCGCCGTTGCCCATGGAAATTTAAGCATTCAAATCAAGGAAGAAAGCAAGGTGTCTCAACCTCTGCCTTTTTCGCCGGAATCGTCGAGGCGCCCGATGGGATCGGCAAGAGGAAATGAGGCATCAACACCTCAGCCCCCAGGTCAACCGAGTCAAGCTCCGGCAGTTCGAACGCCGACGGGGGCCACAATTGTTCCGGGAGGCCAAACCGTAGTGACCACTCAAACGACAGTCAACGTGTCCGAGGAAAAGCACCAGCTGATGCTGGTTCCTCAATCCGTGACGATTTTCGATGTCGTACGCGCCTTGAATGCCATCGGCGTTTCACCTCGTGACCTCATTACGATTTTGCAGTCCATAAAGGCGGCTGGAGCCCTTCAGGCGGATATTAAAATCATTTAAGTTAAAAGGGTAAGATGAAATGCCTCAAGTCATCGACGTAAAACCTATACAAGTCGAACAGAAAATGGACGGTCGGTCTTCGAAATACAGCGAAGCGGAGTTGAAAAAGCTCAAAAAAGTCTGTGCGGATTTTGAGTCGATTTTTACATATCAGCTCATGAAAACAATGCGTCAAACCATTCCCAAAAGCACCATGGGAATCGGGAATTATGGGAGAGACATTTTTACGACCATCATCGACCAGAAAATCGCCGAATCGATTTCCGCTCAAAATCAGGGTGTGGGGTTGAAGAAAGTGTTATTCGATCAACTGACCAATGGTTATAAATCTACGATCCCAAAGGAGGTTTCAGATAAATTAAAGTAATTTCTTGCTTTTGCCGATACGGTGTGTAAGATCAAACCAGTAAGGAGTGGTTTCAATGAAAGTATCGGATATTAAAGATGTGAATCCTCAGATGATCCAGCAGTATCAGCGTTCTGAGAATTCCGCACAGGCGGTTGAAAAACCGGCTGGATCGAGTGCATCGGCAACGAAACCAGAAGAAAAAGTTGATCTTTCCACCCGGGCAAGAGAAATTCAGCAAGCAAAAGTTGAAGTGTCAAAGGCGCCTGACGTGCGCGAACAAAAAGTTCAAGCCATAAAAAGTCAGGTGGAACAGGGCACATACAACGTAAGCGGAGAGCAAATTGCCAATAAGATGGTGGGAGAATCAATCATTGACCTGTTTGCCTGAAATGTAAGACGGGATTCAACTCCCGGGTAAAAGCCCATCTAAAGTGATTTCTCTCCCGGCGGATAACACGTAATAATGGTTTTATCCGCCGTCCTTTCAAAGACGTACGTCTGTATTGCCAAAAACAAATAATTCTAAGGATATTAAGATGTTAGAACAAAACACCATTGTGGCTGACTGCCTGGAGGATTCTGCTTTCTCGGATTTGTTTGATTTCTTGATTGATGTTTTGAAAAGAGAACTGGTCATTTACGGTGAGCTCAAAAAATTTCTGTGTCGTGAAAAGCAGATGATTCTGAAAGCGCCTCCAATTGAGAATATTCATGAGAATAATACATTTAAGGAAAATCTTGTTCTCAAGGCACGTATTCTTGAGGAAGGTAGAAATAACATTCTCAAAAAACTGGCGCGCCGCATCGGTTTGGAAGATCAATCTCTTTCACTCTCTATATTGGCGAATTATGCTGGAAAGCAGCAGTGTGAGGAAATGGAGGCACTCAAGAAGGAGCTTGCCGGGATCGCCCGTGAAATCAAGACACTAAACGATGAAAACAAATACTTGATCGATGTTTCCATAAACACAGTGAAAGGATCGCTTGAGTTTATTTCGTCGTTGGTCAATTGCTCCGGTATCTATCAAGGAAATGGTAAGATCGGTGAAATCAAAAGAAACGGGAATCTGGTCAGAACGGAGGGCTAAAAGATGGCTCAAATCAATCGTGTTTTATATACGGCCAAAGAAGCTCTCTTGAGCAATTTGACGGCGATCAATATAACGGGTTCCAACATCTCAAATGTAAACACACCCGGTTACACAAGGCTTAGGGCCGTTTTCGAATCGGTCGGCGCCACCAATTCAACGGCCTCGCAAGAACAAATAGGGGTTC
>CAZPTW010000249.1:0-5330 GCA_964589235.1 uncultured Smithella sp.
CATCCGGGACATTTCCAAACGTCGGGAGCTGGAAGCCGCGCTCGTGCGCAAAGCCGAGGAATGGCAAAAAACTTTTGACGCCGTGCATGACGCCGTTTGGCTCATGGATGCCGATAACAAAATCCTGCGCGTCAACCAAGCGACCCGGCGTTTTTTCGATGTCCCGTTTGAGGAAATGATCGGGAAGCCCTGTTGGGAAATCGTGCACCGAACTCCCCATCCGATGCCCGGTTGTCCCGTTTTGCGCGTGACCAAATCCCGCGCGCGGGAAACCATGGAGGTGGAATGGGGGGGACGATGGTTTCAAATTTCGCTCGACCCGATTTTTGACGCGTCCGGTGGCTATGCGGGGGCGGTCCATATTCTCAGCGACATCACCGAGCGCAAAAAGCAGGAGGCTCAACATCTACGGCTTTTGAAGATCTTGGAGGCCAGCTTAAACGAACTTTATGTCTTCGATGTGCAAACCCTGCGTTTTGAGTATGTCAATCAAGCGGCGTGCCGCAATTTGGGATTCAGTGACGAGCAATTCACGCGGATGACGCCGCTCGATATCAAGCCTGAATTCTCCGAGGACGGCTTTCGGCAGGTATTGGCGCCCCTGATTCGACATGAAGAAGACCAAGTCGCCGTCTTCACGATCCATCGCCGGGCCGACGGCAGCACCTATCCTGTCGAGGCGCATCTACAGTTGATCGAAATCGATCATCAAAAATTATGCCTGGCGGTCATCATGGATATCACCGAACGCAAGCGGGCGGAAGCGGAAAAGGAGGCGATGCTGGCGGAACTCCACGAACGCGAGATTCAATACCGCATGCTCGCGGATTCAGGAATCGCGCTCATCTGGATGTCTGGGCCGGATAAAAAATGCGTCTATTTCAATGAGCCCTGGCTGAAATTCACGGGAAGAACGCTGGAGGAAGAAAGCGGCGACGGCTGGGTCGAGGGGGTTCACCCGGACGATTTGGATCGCTGCCTCGAAACCTATAACGAAGCGTTCGATCAACGCCGGCCGTTCGACATGGAATACCGGTTGCGAAACGCGGCAGGCGAGTACCGCTGGATTCGGGACATGGGCGTTCCCAATTACAGCGCGACCGGTGAATTCAAGGGGTATATCGGCCATTGTTTCGATGTGACCGACGCCAGGCAAGCGCAAGAAGCGATCCGTAGGCTCAACGAGACCCTGGAGCGGGAGGTCGCCAAGCGGACGGTGGAACTCCGACAAAAAATCGACGAGCTGGAGGAGCTCAACCGCGTTTTCGTCGGCCGGGAATTGCGGATGGCTGAACTCAAGGCCAAAATCGCCGAACTGGAAAAAAAAGATCATGACGATCGCCCCGGCAAGCAGCAAAAGGAGATCGACAAGGGGCGCAAAAAAGAGGACGTTGAATGATGAGTGTTCTAGATATCCGCACGATCATGGCCGGATACGTGCTGACGAACCTGGCCTGCTTGCTGGCGATGTATCTGTTTTGGCGGCAAAGCCGCGGGCGCATGGCGGGAAGCGGATTTTGGCTTGCGGATTACGCGCTGCAGTCCATAGCGGTTTTGCTGATCGTTTTTCGCGGCGCTTTGCCGGATGGGTTGTCCATCACGCTGCCGCATGGCATGATCCTCACCGGCGCTTGGCTGGGGTATCTGGGGCTTCTGCGCTTTATAGGCAGACCCGCCGCGCAGGCACACAATGTCGTGATGATCGCGTTTCTTACCGCCGTTCATGGGTATTTCACATTTTCGTCTCCGGACGCGAGCCTGCGGACGGCGGTTTCGTCGGCCGGTTTGCTTTGGATTTGCGCGCAATGCGCCTGGCTTTTGCTCTGCAAGGCATCCCCCGTCGCGCGGAAAGCGGTCACACCGGTCGGTATTGTCTTTATCCTCTATTGCGTCGTCGCCGCCGCCCGCATCTTGGAATATGTCGCCTTCCGGCCGTTTCGCGCGGACTATTTTCAGCCCGCCGCCTCCGATGTTCTGGCGCTTTTCGCCTACCATATTCTTCTCATTGTTCTCACCTACGCCTTGATGTTGATGTTCAACCAACGTCTGGCGGAAAATCTCAAGACGGAAGAAGAAAAATTTTCCAAGGCCTTTTATTCCTCCCCCTATGCCGCGGCGATCACGCGACTTGCCGATGGGTGGATTCTGGATGTCAATGATAGCTTTCTGGCTCTTTCGGGATACAAAAAGGAAGATCTTCAAGGAAAAACGACGGTCGATTTGAACCTTTGGCGACAGGCCGAAGACCGAGCGGACGTCTTGAGCGATTTATCCCAAAGCAAGCCCGTGCGGAACCGGGAATATGGTTTCCGGAAAAAAAACGGAGAAATTTTGACCTGCCTCTATTCGGCGGAGCAGATTGTGATCAACGAGGATCTCTGCCTTCTTTCGAGTCTACATGACGTCAGCGACAGAAAAAAGATGGAGACCGAATTGCAAAAAAGCGAACAGATGCTCAGGATGGTGATGGACAATCTGCCCATCGGCATTGCCGTGAATTCGGTCGATCCCGCCGTTGAATTCCAATACATCAATGACCATTTCACCGCTTTTTATCGAACCACCCGGGAAGAGATTCTCAAAGTGGGCGGTTTTTGGGAAGCTGTTTATGAGGATCCTCAAGTCAGAGAGGAAATGAAAGCCCGGGTCTTGGCCGACTGCGCCTCCGGTGATCCCGGCCGCATGATTTGGGAGGAGGTGCCGATCACCCGCAACGGCCAAGAGATCGCCTATATTTCCGCGCGCAACATCCCGATTCCGGGGGGGAACCTCATGATGTCCACCGTCTGGGATGTCACCGAACAAGTGAAAAGCAAAAAGGAAATTCAAAGGCTCAATGAGGTTCTGAGCCGCAAGGTCGACAAGCGGACCCGAGAGTTGCGCGACAGTCAGCTTGCGCTTTTGAATCTGGTGGACGACTTGAATGAAACGTCTCGGAATCTCGCCTCGGCCAATATGGCGCTCGAAGCGGCCAACAAAGAGCTCGAGGCTTTCAGTTATTCCGTCTCCCACGACCTTCGGGCCCCTCTTCGCGCGATTGACGGCTTTAGCCAGGCGCTTTTGGAAGATTACGGAGAAAGTCTCCCTGAAGAAGGCCAAACGTATCTGAGTCGGATTCGCAAGGCGACGCAACATATGGGACAGCTCATCGATGACCTTCTCAAGCTGTCTCGTGTCTCTCGCGCCGAATTCAACCGAACCAACATCGACCTTAGCCAAATGGCCTATGACATCTTGGAGAGAGCGCGAGTTCTGCAGCCGCACCGGGCGGTGGAACTTCGGATTCAACCGAATTTGGCGGCATCGGGAGACAGGCGCCTCGTCGAAATCGCGCTGGAAAACTTATTGGGGAACGCCTGGAAATTCACAAGCAAAACGGAGCACGCGCGTATCGAATTCGGCGCCGCGGTCATCGATGGAAAAGATGTCTTTTTCGTTCGGGACAACGGCGCGGGTTTCGACATGAAATACGTCGATAAATTGTTTGGCCCCTTTCAGCGGCTGCACAAGGCGGAAGATTTCGAAGGGACGGGAATCGGTTTGGCGACGGTCAAACGCGTTGTCACGCGTCATGGGGGCGATATTTGGGCCGAAGGGAACATTGGACAAGGCGCGACTTTTTATTTTACGTTGTCGTCCTGAAAAAAAGCATCTCGCCGTTCTCGAAACGTTTGGTTCCGAGTCGCGAGCCATGAGATCCGCAATAAAAAAATGAGGAGGCGATCGTCGTGATCAACAAAACCATCTTACTCGTCGAAGACAACCCCGATGATGTCGAACTGACTTTGAGGGCGTTTCGGCAAAACAACATTCTAAGCAAGATCTTCGTGGCTCGTGACGGGGTGGAGGCGGTGGACTTTCTGACCGCCGCGGGCGTGAAGCGGGGCGGTTCCCTCTCCCATGCCTATCCGGCGGTGACGCTTCTGGATTTGAAGCTGCCGCGGTTGAACGGACTGGACGTGCTTAAGTTTATCCGCTCAAATGAACACACAAGACTTCTGCCGGTGGTGATTCTGACGTCATCGAAGGAGGAGACGGACTTGATCGAAGGCTATAAACTCGGCGCCAATAGCTACATTCGCAAACCCGTCGATTTCAAAGCGTTTATCGAAGCGGTGAAACTATTGGGGCTCTACTGGCTCGTCTGGAATGAAACGGCCCCCTGCCGCGCGAAATGAAAGGAAAGGCAAACCAAAGAGCTTGGTTTTGGGTATCCATAAAGCGGCCACGAAAAGGAGGAATCCATGCTCAAACCCCTGAAAGTCTTGCTGGTTGAAGATTCTGAAGACGACGCCCTGCTTTTGCTTAGAACGCTCAAGCGCGGCGGCTACGACCCATCCGCTCATCGGGTGCAAAACGCCGATGAAATGGCGATCGCCCTTCTCGATCCGGGTTGGGACGTGATTTTGTGCGATTATCATCTGCCGGGATTCAGCGGGCTTGATGCCATGGCGCTTTTGAAAATGATGGCGCTCGACATCCCCTTGATCGTGGTGTCCGGGGCCATCGGCGAGGAAACGGCGCTGGATTGCATCCATCGAGGGGCGGCGGATTACATCATGAAAGGCAATCTCGCGCGCCTCGGGGTCGCCATCGACCGCGAATTGGAAAAAAAGGAGATGCGCGCGAAGCAACGTGATACCCAGGAAGCGCTGAAAGAGAGCGAAGCGAAATACCGCACCATTTTGGAGAGCATTGGAGACGGCTATTACGAGGCGGATTTGGAAGGAAACTTCACCTTCGTGAACAACGCCGTCGGCCGGATTTGGGGTTATCCGGAAAAAGAACTTCTGGGGTTGAATTACCGGGATTACACCGATCAGCCGACCGCCAAGCGTCTCTTCGAGGCGCACAACAAAGCCTTTCGAACCGGTGAGCCGGGCCGTCTTTTCGACTATGAAATCATCCGGAAAGACGGGGAAAGGCGCTACTTGCAAGCGTCTTTCACGATTGCGCAAGACAAAACCGGCCGGAAGACGGGTTTCCGGGGGATTGTCCGGGATGTCACGGAGCTGAGGCGCATGGAGAAAGAGCGTCAAGACACGCTCGACCGATTGCGGAAATCTCTGGGCACCACCGTCAATGCCATGGCGGCGATGGTGGAGTCGCGCGATCCTTACACGGCCGGCCATCAAAGAAGAGTCGCGGACTTGGCGCGCGCCATCGCCGCGGACATGAAACTCGATCCCGGTCGGATCGATGGACTGCGGTTGGCGGCGACCATTCATGATCTGGGGAAAATCGCCATTCCCGCAGAGATTCTCACCAAGCCGACGAGGCTTTCGGACGTGGAATTCATGTTGGTGAAAACGCATTCACAGGCCGGCTTC
>CAZPTW010000250.1:0-5306 GCA_964589235.1 uncultured Smithella sp.
TGCTTCTGATGCGTGAAAATGAAGATCGGATGAAATTTTTGGGTTACAACACCAATGTCAGCCGTCTGATTCTCTTTACCTTCACTGGAGCCGTCGCAGGCCTCGCCGGCGCTTTCTACACCCTCCATTTTCAGTTTGTATCCCTGTCGGCCGTCAGCGTCGACATGACCACCGCCGTGCTTTTGATGACATTTGTCGGAGGAACGAAAACGTTTTGGGGACCGATTTTGGGCGCGTTCGTCTACATCATTCTCCAAAACTACTTAAGCAACATCACGGACCGATGGCCCTTGTTTATGGGTTTCATCTTCATTCTGATGGTGCTTTTCGTTCCCGGCGGCCTCTCTGATGTTCTGACCAACACCTGGAAGAGATTCTTCGGGAAAAAAGACGAAGACGGTGGAAAAGCCAAACCCGCGGAGGATGTCATATCATGAGCGATTATCTTTATATCCGAAACATTCATAAAGACTTTTCAGGACTCCACGTTCTGACGGGTGTCGATTTCAAAGTTCGGGCCAAGGAACGCCATGCCGTGATCGGCCCGAACGGCGCTGGAAAAACGACCTTGTTCAACATCATCAGCGGCAAGTTCAAGCCGTCTTCCGGCGAAATTCTCTTCAAAGGGAAAAACATCGCCGGCACGCCGGCGCATCTTCTCAACCGCCAGGGTCTGGCAAGATCATTCCAGATTACAAATGTTTTTCAAGAGCTGAGCGTTTTCGACAATATCCTGTCGGGCGTCCGCTCGCGATTCGGCCTACGTTACCATTTTTTGAAAAGACCCGTTCAAGACCGGAAAATTCGCGATTCCGTCGAAGAGATCATCGAGATGGTCGGCCTTTCGTCCGTCGCTCACCAACCGGCCAGCTCTCTTTCTTACGGTCAGCAAAGAGCTCTCGAGATCGGCATCACCCTTTCCACGGATCCGGAACTCATTCTTTTGGATGAACCCACGGCGGGAATGACCAGAGAGGAGACGGATCATGCCATCAAAATGATCGACCAGGTGACGGCCGGCCGCACTCTCATCATCATCGAACATGACATGGAGGTTGTGTTCTCTCTGGCCGATACAATTTCCGTTTTGCACTACGGGACCATTTTGATTTCCGATACGCCGGAAGCCATCAGGTGCGACCAGCGGGTCAAAGACGCTTATTTGGGAGAGGGGTCATGCTAGAAGTTCGAGAGATTCACAGCTACTATGGAAAAAGTCACATCCTGCACGGCGTTTCCTTGGACTTGAAAGAAGGCGAACTGGTCTGCCTTTTAGGCAGAAACGGCGTGGGAAAGTCCACCACCTTAAAAAGCATCATGGGCGTGGTCAAACCCGAGCAAGGAAGCATCCGGTTCAACAATCAGGAACTGATCGGCCGGGAACCTTACCAAATCGCGAGGGCCGGAATCGGCTACGTTCCCGAGGATCGGAGGATTTTCCGCAGTTTGACCGTTCATGAAAATCTCCTGATGGGAATCAAAAGCGGCAACAAGGGCAAATCCGCAGACGGCGGATGGACGATCGAGCGGGTCTACGATCTGTTTCCACGTCTCAAAGAGAGAATGAACAACAAAGGCGGGCACCTCTCCGGCGGGGAACAGCAAATGCTCACGGTCGTGCGGACGCTTATGGGCAATCCACGGGTGATCCTGGTGGACGAGCCGACGGAGGGGTTGGCCCCTCTGATCGTAAAAGATGTTCTCGATATGCTGGCGACCGTTCGACATTCAGGCGTGACGGTTCTGATGGTGGAACAGAATTTCAAAGCGGCGATCAAAGTGGCGGATCGCTACTATATCATGAGCAAAGGACAAATCGTCTTTTCAGGGAACAAAGACGACCTCTTGGCGGCGGAGGACATCAGAAAGAATTATCTTGAAGTATGAAGGCTTTCATCATCGGCCGAGAGCTTACCTCAAAAAGCCGCGCCGGTGCATTCAACAGCGATGTTTCAGCGGATCGAGAAGGGATTAACATTCAATCAACCAATGAAGAATCGGGAGGTGGTTTATGAAAAGAAAAGTCGTTTACGTTTTATGTCTTATTTCATGGGTATTGTTTGCGGCTCTGCCGCCGCTCGCCGCGGCCGAGGAGACGATCAAGATCGGCGTCACAGAGCCTCTGTCGGGTTCTTTCAAGGACATCGGTGAGCGTTACCTCGACGGGGTCGTGTACGCGGCCAAAGTCATCAATGAAACCGGCGGACTGCTGGGAAAGAAAGTGGAAGTCATCCCCATTGATTCGGAACTCAAACCGGACGTCGCCACCCGCAAGGCTCAAAATCTGATTTTGCGCGACGGCGTGAAATTCTTCTGCGGCGGCACGGGCAGCTCCGTCGGCGCCGCCATGCAGCAGCTGGCTGAAAAACAGAACGTGATCATGTTCACGTACGGAATGGCGGCGGCCAGTATGACCGGCCCGAAGTGCAGCAAGAATTTCTTCCGGGCCTGCGCAAGCACTGATCAGCAGTCCTATGCGTTGGCCGAATTGATCGGCAAAAAGGGCTACAAAAAAGTCGCCATTATCGCCCAGGATTACTCCTTCGGTCAGGAAGCCCTGGCGGCGTTCAAAAAGAAGCTCGCCCAGGTGAACCCATCGGCGAAAATCGTTGTGGAACTTTATCACCCGGCCGGAACCAAAGACTACGGTCCTTACGCCAGCCAGATCATCGCGGCCAAACCGGATGTCATCTTCACCCCCAACTGGGGAAACGATCTGACGCTTTTGCTCAAACAAGGCCGCCCCATGGGAATGAATCAAAAGGTCTTTTCCTACTATATCAATGACGAGTTCACCATCGAGGCGCTAGGCGACGACAAACTGATGATCGGTAACATGGGCGCCGAGGTTTATACGCTGTCGATCCCCACGAAAAAGAATCAGGACTTCGTGGCCAAGTTCCACAAAGACAAGGGATATTACCCGACCTGGCTGCGTGGAAAAGCTTACATCGCCACCATGTTCTGGGCGGAAGCCGTCAAAAAGGCCGGGTCGACGAACGTCGAGGCTGTCATCAAGGCTTGGGAAGGGCTGACCTATGACGGGCCGGCGGGCCTCTGGACCATGAGGGCCTGCGACCATCAAGCACAAATGCCCCTATGGTATACGGAAATCGTCCCCAAAACAAAATTCTTCAAACACGCCTTCGAGGCTCCAGCCGGCATGAGTGAAGCGAAATCCGTGGAAGTGCCGTGCCAGGAAACGGGTTGTAAGATGAAATGAAACGTTGAGGTCAAGGATTTCCCGGAGGACATGGCCCCCGGGAAATCCCTGGGGCGCCATTTTTAAAGAGGATATTGATATGGCAGAAGCAAACGGCAAGGTCATGACCGCCAAGGAGGCGATTGAAAAATTCGTCTGCGACGGCGAGGAATTGGTGATCGGAAATTATACCGTGGGAAGCTGCGCCGAGCTCGTCTATGAGATCGTCCGGCAAAGAAAAAAAGGGTTCACGCTTTATTCCCAGTCGGGCATTTTCGACGTGGAAGTTCTGGTGGCCGGCGGCTGCGTCGATCGCCTGGTCACGACGTACGTCATGCGCTCCGGCGGCAAAAAAGGCGGTTCCGCCGTCGAGCGTGCCTTGAATGCCGGAACGCTTCAAATCGAAGATTACACAAATTTTGAGTACAACGCGCGTCTGGTGGCGGGCATGCACGGTTTTTCCTTCATGCAGGTGTTGGAAGGCGTGATCGTCACGGATATTTTCAAGAAACGCGGATTCATGGGGGACGATAAATTCCGGGTCATCCAATGCCCTTACACGGGCAAAGCCATATTGACCGTTCCGGCGGCCAACCCGGATGTCTGTGTCATTCACGTCCAAAGAGCGGACGCCGAAGGAAACGCCCAATATTGGGGGGCCATGGGCTCGGTCGCCGCGGCGGCGCTGGCCAGTAAAAAAATCATCGTCTCCTGTGAAGAAATCGTCGACCACGCGATCATCGAGTCGAGTCCCCACCTGACGATCATTCCGGCCTATCGCGTCCAGGCGGTGGTGGAAGCGCCCTGGGGCGCTCACCCCACAGAAGTGCTCGGGTACTACAACGTGGATACCTTCATGTACAACGGGATATTTACGGCCGCCGCCGCGACCGCGGAAGGACTTGCGGCTTGGATGGACGAATGGGTCTACAGCTGTCCCACACGCGCCGATTATATCGACCACTACATCGAACGCTTCGGCACTGAAGCGTTAGACGAGCTTCGGGCCAAACCCTTCTATTCGGCTCCTGCAAACTACGGGTCGGCCTTCCATTCCCACTGGGATCGCGAGGGCAAGGAAAGAACCATGGGCGTGACATTGCCGGAGCTCGAAAAACTGCTCAAAGAGAGGGGGAAAATGTATGAGTAAACCCTATACGCTGGACGAATTGTTGGCCATCGCCGTCGCGAGGGAAATCCGAGACTACGAAAATGTCGTTTTGGGTGTGGGGGTCCCGATGACGGCCGGAGCTCTGGCCAAGGCGCTTCTGGCGCCGCATGCCACCTTGATGATGGAATCCGGAATCGTGGACATCCGCCCCCTGCTTTCTTTGAACAACATCGCCGACGCCCATTCCGCCCGGGGATTCTCCTACGCGACGGATCTTTTTTCGGCCTTCACGGCGACCTACCGCGGGTTCGTCGACGTCTGTTTTCTGGGTGTGGCTCAAGTCGACAAATTCGGCAATCTCAACACGACCGTCATCGGCGATTACGAAAAACCGGTGATGCGGCTGCCAGGATCGGGTGGCGCGGCGGACTTCATCTCCTACGCCAAACGAACCGTGCTCACCATGCGAGGAGGGACCTTTGTCGACAAATTGGATTACTTCACGTCGCCCGGCTATCTCGACGGGGGCGACAGCCGGGATAAGACGGGTTTGTTCCCCGTCGGATCCGGCCCGGCGGCACTCATCAGCACCAAGGGGATTTTCCGCTTCGATCCGATCACGAAGGAAATGTATCTGTCGCGGATTCATCCCGGCGTCACCCTCGAGTCGATCAAGAAAGACATTCCTTGGGACTTGAAAGTGTCGCCCGATCTGGCCCAAACGGAACGTCCCACGGATGAAGAAATCGACTTTATCCGAAATTTCGCCCCGGAACTTTCCGCCGGCCGTGAACTGACTGTCGAGTTGCGAAACGCCTACGCCGATCTCAAAGCAAGACGGCGGGCCTCAGCGGTCGCGTCACTCAAATCCCCTCAAAAAGGAGGACCATCATGAGACTGAAAAATAAGACGGCGGTTGTCACAGGGGCCAGCAAAGGCATCGGAAAGGCAATCGCCGAACGGATGGTGCGGGAAGGGTTTTGTGTCGTCATG
>CAZPTW010000251.1:0-5295 GCA_964589235.1 uncultured Smithella sp.
TTGATCTGTTCATCCACGTTGAGCGTCCGGCTGCTGTCTTCGAACATCGTGATGCAATATGGCAAGAGGTCGCCAAAACGGTGGCGCCCGTCCCCAACGCTTCCTCAATCCGCAAATCGCTCAACCGTTCACCTTTCAGTTTTTCCATCCACAAACCGCCGCCGCCGCCACCGCAGCACATGCTCTGTTCGCGCGTTCGCCCCATCTCGACGAATTCCACCCCCGGTATCGCTCTGAGGATCTCGCGCGGCGCATCGTAAACCCCGCTGTGACGCCCCAAATAACACGGATCGTGATACGTCACCTTCACCCCCCCCAAATCCTTTTTCGGGGTGAGCTTTCCCTCCTTCAGCCCTTGGGCAATCAATTCGCTTAAATGCAACACGGCGTAATCCGCATCGTAGTCCTTCCGGAAAGTCGCCAAACAGTGTGGCGAAACCGTGATGATCTTGGATGCCCCATTCTGTTTGAAATATTGCAAGTTCTTCCCCCTCAGGCGCTCGAAAAGTTCCAAGTCGCCGACTTTCTTCACGCTCTCCCCACAGCAGTTCACCTCCAACGACGGGATCCCCCAGCTCACACCGGAAAGTCTCAAAATCTCCGCCGCCGCTTTGGCCAACTTTGTGTTGCGGGGGTCATAGCATACTGTGCAACAGGTCCAAAACAGATACTCCATCCCTTCTGTATAAACCGGATACTGCCCCTTAGCCCAGTCGTTGCGCTTGCCTTGGTCGCCAGACCAGGGATTGCCACGCGCCGACTGCGACCCGATAAACGCCCGCAAGCTTTGCGGCAACATCCCCCCCCCGCTATAAACATTCCGAATCGCCGTCACCACATCGATCAGTTCCACTCCCCTCGGGCACCGGTCCACGCAAAACTTGCATGTCGAGCAGCCCCACATGTACTCCTCTATCCCATCCAGCCCCAGTTGACCGTAACGAATCAGTTTCCGAATATTAAAATGCGTCATCGGCGTCCAAGGGCAGGTGCCTGAACAGGTGCCGCACTGATAGCACTTCTTCAATGCCTCCCCCCCGGCCTCCATGATCGCCTGCGACATCTCCAAATACGGCGTAACTGCTTGTGTCATTCATGCTCTCCTGTACAAAAACTTTTATGTTGCAGACGGCTTATATTCACAGGCCACCGGCAAATTCAACGTCTTTTTCAACCCTTTCGTTTTTTTAAAAAAAGGGGAACCCAGAGGCTCCCCTTTTTGACTTTTTGAAGAATCGGGTTTGTTCTTTTAATATTCGGGCGTAAGCTTATCGAGTTCCGCGAGAGAGAACACAGGTCCATCCTTGCAAACATATTTGCTGCCGACGTTGCAACGACCGCACTTTCCAATTCCGCATTTCATGCGCATTTCCAAAGACGTGATGATGTTTTCTTTTGAAAAACCGAGATCAAAAAAGACCGGTAGCGTAAAACGAATCATGATGGGCGGCCCGCAGATCAACGCCACGGCGTTCTCCTTGCTCGGAGCCACATCCTTGCAGACGGCAGGCACAAAACCCTCGCGCCCCTTCCATGAGGCGTCGCCCTTGTCAACCGTCACGTTCAAGTTGATATCCGAACGCTTGGACCACGCCTCAAGCTCATCTTTATAAAGAAGCAGACCAGGCGTTCTGGCCCCGTAAATGACTGTAATATTTCCAAATCGTTTGCGATTGTCTTCGTGAAGCGCATAATTGATCATCGATCTTAGCGTCGTAAATGCAAACCCGCCGCCGACGATGACAATATTTTTACCTTCAAGGTATTCCAACGGCCAACTATTGCCCAGCGGTCCGCGGATGCCCATGACCTCACCCTCTTCCATTTCATGAAGCGCCGTTGTAACCACACCCGCCTTTTGAACAGTGAATTCAATATATCCCTTTTGCGTTGGCGAAGATGCAATACCAATAGGCGATTCCCCCTTTCCAAAGATGGAAAGCTCTCCGAATTGGCCGGGAATGTAAGCGTATTTCTGTTCGTCTTCCGGGTTGACAAACTTGAACCGGAACGTTTTGATGTCTTTGGTATCCACTTCAGTAATGATTTTATCCACAACGACGGGATAAGGAATATACGGGTTTTGCATTACGAACTCCCTGATTATAATTTTGAAATATCTTCAACAACTTTACGAATATCCAGATTCACCGGACAGGACATCACGCATCGTCCACATCCCACACAAGCAATCGCGTTGAACATATCGACATAATACTTGAACTTATGCATCGTGCGTTGACGCCATCTTTCTTTTTGGGTCGGACGCGGATTATGGCCTGATGTTTCCTTGGTGAAAAGCGGAAACATGCAGGAATCCCATGAGCGCAAACGAACGCCGTCGGAACCGATCACTTCATCGCTGATATCGAAGCAATGACACGTCGGACACAGATAGGTGCAGGTGCCACAGGCCAGACATTTCGCGTGGATGGTGTTCCAGAACGGGTGGTCGAAATTCTTATCCAAAATGGGTTTCACTTCATGCGCCGGAATTTTTGAAGTAACCGCTTCTTTGGCTTTCATTGCCAGTTCGCTTTTCTTGGCCTCCGCCGCCGCGTCGGCTTTGGTATCTCCAAAATACTTGACCAGTTTTTCGCCTTTGTCCGTGAGAAACTCCACGAGATAATCGCCGCCGACATCGGTCAGCAAGATGTCCACTCCCTCGGAACCGACCGGCTCACCATCCACCGACGTGCAAAAACAGCTTGCATAGGGGGGCTTCACACAGGCCAAAGCGATAACCGTATTGTTCGCACGCTTGCTGATGTAGTATCCGTCTTTGTATTTCTCCTGGTCAAATAATTTATCCAAAAGAGCAAAGCTGTGGGCGTCGCAGGGACGCACGCCGAACAGAACCGATGCATCGGCTTTGTTGACCTCTGACGAAAATACCATACCCTTTGGCGTACGCGTATACTTCATCAAGGTTTCGGTGTGCGGGAAGAAAACATTTTTCGGCGCGTTTTTGGAATTCAGATAAGTCAAAAAGGGCTCATCCGCTGTTCCCAGGATGTCAAAGAGCACATTGTCTTCTCTTTTCATCGGCGCCCATACCAGCAAATCTCCGGCCATTTTCTTGGCAATGCCCGCTAGCGTATCTTTTTTGATCAAACGTTTTTCCATAATTGTCCCTAAAATATTAATTTTCCAACGTTACTTTTTTCAACAGCGTCGGCGTCTATCTTGCTGACTCTAAACCAACCGGAGCTGACTCAACAAAGGCTGAGGATCCGTCATATGCGATTTGAATGTTTCCGTTGATCCGGCAAGGCCAAAGGCAAGAGATATCAATTCCGTGAAATAAAAAATGGGGAGTTTCATACCCTGGCTTGGTCGCATATCCAAATTTGCCATACACAAAGGACATGCAGTTACGACACAATTGGCACCGGCTTCTCTTGCGGCTGCCATCAGTTTATCGCACATATCGACCACAATCGCCGTCTTGCTGATGGACAGAGAACCTCCGCAGCAATCCGTTTTATATGACCAATTTTTTACATCCGCCCCCAAGGCTTGCATCATTTTGTCTAGCATGAAGGGGTTCTCATAATTTTCAAATTCACACACCTCCGGCGGACGAAGCAGAAGACAACCGTAATAAGAAACAGGCTTGAGTCCGACAAGCGGTTTGACCACCTTCGCTTTTAACGCATCAATACCGATCTCATTATAAATGATGTCAATCGGGTTACGGATGGCAATACCGCCCTGATACCTGGCGCCAACCACGCCTTCAATTTTGGCTTTGAGTTCCTTGTCGCCCTTCAGGTGATGCTCCGCCGTTTTGAAGCGATTGAAGCAGGCGGCACAGGGCACCATGACATCCATCGCGTCCTTTTCGGCGGCGATCAGATTTCGCGCTGAAAGGGCGATGGATAAATCGAAATTGGTGGCGTGCGCGGATGATGCGCCACAGCAGGACCAGTCATCTACTTCTTTGAGTTCGATATTAAGGGCGCGACTGACGGCCTTCATGGACTGATCATATTCTTTTCCCGTCGCGTGTAGCGAGCAACCCGGATAGTAAGAAACTTTCAAGAGAGTGGCCTCCTTTTATACTCATTACTTCTGCGCACCAAACCTTTGCAAGCCGGATGCGAAATCATTATTTACTTTGCGTCTTATCGAAAATACCCTTTACGGACTTCATGTCTTTGGTTTTCGGCGACAAAAGAGCGATTTTGCCTTTCATGAACATCTCCAAACCCGCCCCCATATCGGAGAAGTAATCCCCTGATTTGAGCTTGTAATTCACCAGCATCATCGGTTCGTTGATTCGCCCCCGACTCCTGATGGAGGCCAAAAACGCTTCATGGAACTTCAAGATATTCTTTTCTCTAGCACCCACACCCGATTCTATCGCCATTTGGCGAAGAACATCCATCATGCGTGCAATATCGACCTTATTGGGGCACCGGGTGATACAAGTCTCACAGGATAGACAAAGCCAGATGGTTGAACTATTCAGCACCTTGTCTTTTTGCCCGTTTTGGATCATTTTGATGATCTTGTTGGGATTATACTCCATATAACTTGCTGCGGGACAACCAGCGGTGCACTTCCGGCAATGATAACAGGCTTGGAGGGGCACACCGTGAATTTTCTTATTGATTTCTTCGAGAAAAGTTTCCATGTAAGCTCCATCATTTCAAACAAATTATGGGTTGTAGACAAAATCACCTTTATCGTGATGCTCATCGAATTTACCCAGCGGTGGCATATCCTCCAAACTTGATCCCGCTCGATTTCCGAAAAATTCGAAGCAGTCCTTGTCGAGCTTTTTGAGGAATTTGCGCAGGTCCACCCCCATCGGGCAGACGGCAACGCAAGAACCGCAATCGACGCAGCGACCGACCATGTGGTACAGGCGCATAAATTGGAAAACCTGGGTGTCGGTTGCATCCTCACCAATACCAACCCATTGAGGCTGACTCTGTTCGACAAAGCAAACAGGGCAATAACATGACGGGCAGGTCTGACGACAGGCATTACAGCGCATGCATTTGGCCATTTCCTTTGTGAAATACGCCCAACGCTCCTCAATGGCTTTGGCCTCGAACTCTTTTACCTCATCATACTCCGCATCCGGATTCATCGGGGGAGCCGGTGAGCCGATGACGACATCGGATATGATCGGATGATTGAAACGACAAGTGATGCAACATGGAGCCAAAACCTCTTTGAGCGCCAAGGTCTTGGCCCCTTCGGATGTCTTCATTTGAATCTGAGCGTTTTCAATCGACCCTTCCAGAATGTCCGCACCGCCGATCTTGATTTTCAGGCCTTTGG
>CAZPTW010000252.1:0-5289 GCA_964589235.1 uncultured Smithella sp.
TAAATGCCTTGTCGAATCAGCAAGTTTTTCAAACGCCGACTTGGAAAAAGACAAGACACTCATCCGTTTGTAAAAATCGTAAACCCCCAGCGGCGAAGAGAAACGCGCCGTGCCTTCCGTGGGAAGAATATGATTGGCGCCGGCGATGTAATCTCCGAGTGCCTCGGGCGTATAGGCTCCCAGGAACACGGACCCTGCGTTGCGCACTTGGCCTAACAGTCCTGGAGGATGGTCGACCATCAACTCCAGGTGCTCGGGCGCGAACTGGTTGGCCAGGTCCACCGCCTGGGTGAGGCTGGAGGTGATGATGATGGCGCCGTAGTTGGATAAAGCCCTCTCGATAATGTCTTTTCTCGGCAGGGCGGTAAGCTGCCTGCGGACCTCATCGGCCACGCGCTGGGCCAAATCTGCGACAGGCGTCAGCAAAATCGCCGCCGCCATTTCGTCATGTTCGGCCTGCGCAAGCAAATCCGCCGCCGCGAAGGAGGGTTGAGCGGTCTGGTCGGCGATGACCACGACTTCGCTCGGTCCCGCGATCATGTCGATATCGACCTGACCGAACACCAGCTTTTTGGCCGCCGCCACATAGGCATTGCCCGGACCGACAATTTTATCCACGCGCGGAATGGTTTCGGTTCCAAAAGCCAGCGCCGCGACCGCTTGGGCCCCAC
Organism: uncultured Smithella sp.; assembly: GCA_964589235.1. GTDB lineage: Bacteria > Desulfobacterota > Syntrophia > Syntrophales > Smithellaceae > UBA8904. The sequence continues at coordinate 672 of CAZPTW010000252.1, forward strand.
CGATTTTGAAAATGCGATCGACACCGGCGATATCGGCGGCCGCCGCCATCATCGGGTGGATCGCACCGCCGCGGGTCGGGCTGACCAAAATGATTTCTTTCACCCCGGCGAGGCGAGCGGGAATGGCCGCCATGAGCAACGTCGACGGGTAGAACGCCTTGCCGCCGGGCGCGTAAACGCCCACACGCTGAAGCGGCAAGACGCGCTGCCCCAGTTCGATGCCCACTTCATCGTTTAACGTGTAGCCCGACACAATTTGGCGGCTGTGGTATTTTTCGATTCTCCACGCGGATAACTCGAGAACTTCCCGATCGGCGGGGCGAAGCTTGGCCTTTGCCTCTTTTCTTTCCGCCTCGGAAACTTCGCAGGTGGTCGAGGATAGATCATTCCCGTCGAACTTCTTGGTGTAGGCCCAAAGCGCCTCATCGCCTTTGGCGGAGACATCGGAAATGATTTGCGCCACACCGGCTAAAAGCTCCGGCGTGAAGGCCCCGCCTCGCGAGCGCAGGGCATGGAAAAAATGTCGGAATTCAGGGTCGTCGGCTCTGAGAATGTTCATGGTATCATTTGATCCTTTGGATATCCGCACCCAATGCGGAGAATTTTTTTTCGAGGGCTTCATACCCGCGGTCGAGATGATACACGCGGGAAATTTCCGTGGTGCCCTGGGCCACGAGCGCCGCCAAAACCAGAGAGGCCGACGCCCGCAGATCGGTCGCCATGACCTGCGCGCCGAAAAGGCTCGGCACGCCCCGGACGATGGCGCTTCCGCCCTGGATGGTGATGTTGGCCCCCATGCGCATCAGCTCACTGACATGCATGAACCGGTTTTCAAACACCGTCTCGGTGATGACCGAAAGCCCGCTGGCGATGGACATGTAGGCCATCATCTGCGCCTGTAAGTCCGTGGCAAAGCCGGGATAGGGCAGGGTTTTGACATCCACGCTGCGAATCTTGGAGGCGGCGGCGACCTTGAGCCCCCCTTCGATCGGCGTTATGGTCATCCCTGTATCCCGAAGCTTGTTGATGAGCGATTCCAAGTGCGACGGATTGCAGCCTAAAACGTTGATTTCCCCCTTGGTCATGCCCACCGCGATCATAAAAGTGCCGGCTTCGATCCGATCGGGGATGACGGCGGCTTGAGCCGATCGAAGCGATGAAACGCCGGTGATCGTGATCACATCCGTTCCCGCGCCGCTGATCTTGGCGCCCATGCCTTTGAGAACATCGGCCAAATTGACGATTTCCGGTTCGCGGGCGGCGTTTCGAAGAACGGTCGTGCCTTCCGCCAACACCGCCGCCATCATGATATTTTCCGTGCCGGTGACCGTCGGCAAATCGAAATAAATGTCCGTTCCTTTCAGTTTTCGGGCGCGGGCTTCAATATAACCGCCTTGGAGCTCCACCTTGGCGCCCATGTCCTGAAGCGCTTTGATGTGCAGATTCACAGGCCGCGCGCCGATCGCGCACCCTCCCGGAAGCGAAACACGGGCGTAACCTGTCCGCGCCACCAGGGGACCCAATACCAAAATGGAGGCCCGCATCGTCCTGACGAGATCATACGGCGCAACGCTTTCCGTAATTCTTTCCGCGCAGAGACGGAGCGTCGACCCTCCCTCAATCTCCACGCCCATGTTTCTCAAAAGCTTGCAAATGGTTTGAATATCCACCAAATCGGGAATATTGGAAAACGTACAGGGTCGATCCGTCAAGAGCGCCGCCGTCAACACCGGAAGGGCCGCGTTCTTGGCCCCGCTGATTTGCACGTCCCCATAGAGCGGCTTCCCGCCGTGAACCACGATCTTATCCAATTATTTTCTCCTTCCTTTCACCACGCGCGAAAACCCGGCATAATCCATCCGAACTTCGACATGTTCAAAGCCCACCTTCATCAGGGAGCACACCATCTGAGCCTGCTTAGCCCCGATTTCGAGCAAAAGCCAGCCTTTTTCTTTCAAAGACCCTGGGGCCTGATATATCAGTTTCTCATAAAATTCCACCCCTGTTTGCCCGGCCCAAAGCGCCTGTTTGGGTTCGAAATGCTTGACCCCCGGCGCAAGCGATTCGTATTCTTCGGCGCCGATATAGGGCGGATTGGACACAATCATATCGAATCGGCCCCGAACCGGTTTGAATAAATCCCCCTGAAGAAAAACCAAGGCCTGTTCAAGCCCGAGCTTCCGCGCGTTTTTCTTCGCCACGTCCAGCGCGGCCGCTGAAATGTCCGTGGCCGTGACACGCGCGTCCGGCATTTCATAGGCGAGCGCCAAAGCGATGGCCCCGCTGCCCGTCCCGATATCGAGAATGTCGGGCCGAATGAAGCCCTCCCTTCGGCAGACCGCCAGCGCCTCTTCGACGATGATCTCCGTCTCCGGCCTCGGAATCAGCACATCCGAAGTCACATCGAGATCGAAAGACCAAAAGGCTTTGCGGCCGGTGAGATAAGCCACAGGCTCCCCGTTGAGCCTTCGCTCAATCAGTCGCTGATAAGACAGACGTTCCCCGTCATCGACGAGTCGTTTGGGGTTTTTTAAAAATTCAATCCGGTCACAGCTCAAACAAAACGAAAGCAAGACTTCCGCGTCGAGGCGGGCGGATGGAATTCCGATCTCCTCCAGTCTTTTTGTCGTCTCGTGAATCAAATCATGAACCGTCATAGGGCTTTTATATCTCATCGGGATGAAAATAGCCACCCGGTGATTCCCTCTCCCGGTCCAGTTCCTGCCGGATCGCCATTCCCAGCGTTTCGAGCAGATACGGCTTTTTGACGTAAGCGCCGGCTCCGAGTCTCTGGGCCTCGGCGACCCGATCGGTTTCGGCAAAACCGCTCACGATGACCGCCTTCTGCCGGGGCCGGAAGGCCACGACGCGCCGGTAGGTTTCCAAACCGTCGATGCCCGGATCCATGATCATATCCAGAAGCATCAGATCGACGGGGGTCTTTTTCAAAAATTCGACGGCCTCTTCGCCGCTCGACACGGACGCGGGCAGATATTGAAGTTTGGAAAGCAAACGAACGGCCAAATCCCGTTGCTGGGGGTTGTCGTCCACCACAAGAATCGTCTCCCCCCTCCCCAGGTATGCCCCGCGGTCAATGGCCTTTGGCGTGGGAGATATCTCTTCGCGGCACACCGGAAAATAGAGGCTGAACGTCGTCCCTCGTTTCGGCGAGCTTTCCACATCGATATAGCCGTTGTGATCTTTCACCACGCCCCAGACCACTGCAAGCCCCAACCCCGTCCCGCTTTTCCCCATGACTTTTTTCGTGTAGAAAGGCTCGAAAATGTGCGGCAGGTTTTCGGCGGAAATGCCCTCGCCTGTGTCACTGACACAAACGACCACGTAATCTCCCTCCCTGAAAGCGTCATAGCCTTTGACGGCCCGGTCCATGTGGATGTTTCGGGTCGTCACGGTAACGATTCCACCGTCATGAATGGCCTCGGCCGCGTTGGAGACCAAATTCATGATCGCTTTCGTCAAGTGAATGCCCGATCCCTTGATGTTGAGCAGATCCGACGACAAAGCAGTCTGGATTTCCACGCCGGGGTGACGCGCCAGAAGTAAGGAAAGTTCGGGCGATTCCAGATATTCGCCGATAACGGCGTTGAGGTTCAGAACTTTGATTGCCGCCACGTTTCTGCGGGTCATCGTCAGCATATCCTGAACGACGGCCGACGCCCGTTGAGTCGCCTGGATGATGCGATCCACGGGCTCTCTCAGAGGAGAGCGCGCGTCGAGGTCATCCAGGAGCATTTCCGAATAACCGAGGGCGATGCCGATGATATTGTTAAGATCGTGCGCGACACCGCCGGCCAGGAGGCCCAAGGCCTCCATTCTCTCGGCACGCTCCAGACGCTGCGCCATCTGCCGCTGCTGGGTCATATCCTGAACATGGGAGAGAATATAGAGCGGATGCCCTTTGGCGTCACGAATCACGGAACTGGAAGCCCGGCAATACGCGACTTGCCCCTCTTTGCACAAGTAGCGAATCTCGGTTACGGGCTGAACGTCTCGGTCGGGAAACGTATCACGGAAAGCGGCCGGGGAAAATTCGCGATCATCGGGATGAATGACATCGTCGATGGACTTTCCTTCCAGCTCGGCGCGGTCGTAACCCAACATATTCGTCATCTCCCGGTTCACCCTCAGAATCCGGCCGTCCCAGCCGATAAAACAGATGCCGACGCTTGCGTGATCAAAGGTGAGCTGGAGCCGGTGTTCGGCCTCCGCCAGCGCGTCCTCGGCGCGAATTCTTTGAATGGCTCCGCCGATCGAAATCCCGATCCCTTCGAGGTGCCGGATGAAATCCAAGGTAAAAAGGCCTTTGCGCCGATCGTTCAATTGCAGAAGACCTACTGGGCCATCGCCGGCTTTCAGCGGGATGAGCGCAACGGATTCGTAGCCTTCGCCATTGCATCGATTCCGCGTGCGCGCCTGGCGGTCCGCCTCGGTCGTCGAGGCCAGCAATTCCGATGTGCTGTTGGTCCAAAAGCTTCCACCGGCCGTAAAGAAGGGGTAGGCGGGATCGATACGCCCTTGAAGGACGTTTCCACACATGCACTCCAACAAAACCTTGCCGCCGGGATCGCGGATGGGCCGATCTTGATCATCCCGCGCG
>CAZPTW010000253.1:0-5276 GCA_964589235.1 uncultured Smithella sp.
GCATTCACCCCGCGCAGGCCGTCGATGACAGCCTCGGCCCAACGCAGGTAATCCATTTTTCGCCGGAGCGGCCATGTCTTGGGTGGGGAATAAGCGATATCACGAATATTGCAGATCTTGTCGGCCAGTTTCAGAAGCTTTGCCTGTTCGGATAAATTTGGCGCATGCAAAATCTGTCTCTTTTTTCGTTCCTTTTTGGGGAGATGTTTTTCGTCGCTGACTTCCAGCACCAGTCCCAAGACCTCATCACCGAAAAGGGCCCGGATTTCCTCTGATGTTGTATCAGTGTCTTCCAGCGTGTCATGTAAAAGGGCGGCGATAATGGTGGCCATGTCGTCCACGTCGCCCACTGTCCATAAAAGATGGGCGACTTCAATCGGGTGATTGATATAGGGGGATGATTGGATATCTTTTCTTCGCTGATGACGATGTTTCTCCGCGGCAAAGGTCAGCGCTTTGAAAAGAAGCGTCACGTCGTCTTTCAATCGGGGCTCCATAACCGTGATGATAACACGTCATTGATATCTGTCGCAACCCAAGAGATGGGGGCGATTTGAGATTATCAGGATTCTATGTTAAGCAATAGTCCGAAAAAAAGATTGAAAATGTGATGATCAACGATGATTCCTCAAAACAGAATTGTTTTTGACCGGCCTGATTTGGCGCTTTTGCGCCGGGATTATGCCGTTTTTGATATGCATTATCATACGCGGTATACCGACGGTCGTGATTCGGTGGCCATGATTGCAGCGCGGGCACGGGCCCTTGATATCGGGGTCGCCCTCACCGATCACAACGATATTCGCGGCGTTCTGGAAATGGAAAAGATTCCGGACGTCGGATTCATCCCCGGTATTGAAGTGACGTCGCGGGAAGGATCGCATGTTCTGGTTTATTTTTATGCCGTTTCGCATTTGAGAAAATTTTATACCAAGTATATTCGCCCCTTTTTAGGACGCGACATCATGAGCTCGACGAGATTGCCGATGGAAGAAATTCTCTACAGCGCGAAACTTTTTCCGTCGGTGGTGATTTTCCCGCATCCTTACTGTGTGGCCTATACCGGGATTTGCAATCTGAATTTCGATGAACAGCGGCTGGACCGATTGCTGAAAGCCGCCGATGGGGTTGAGGTGATCAACGCCGAAAATATTCACCGGTGGAATTTGCGGTCCGCGGAGCTTGGATTGAGTTTAAAAAAGGCCTTAACGGGCGGCAGCGACGGTCATTCGCTGTCCTACATGGGAAAAGTGGTCACCTGCGCCGCATGTCCTCAGGAAGGTCCGGCATTGCTCGATGCCGTCAAGAACGGCGGTACCTGGATCGTCGGCAAAGAAATCAATCTGTTTCGAAAGGTCGCAACCAGCAGTTCGAGACTTGCCACAAGCGCCGCCGTTTATCCTGACCGATTGGGGAAAAATCTCCGGTACGGCTATCGTGTGATCCATGTGAAGTCTGGCTTGATTCGCAAACAGGTGCAACGGACGTTTTTAACCAGGAAAAGTAAAATTCACCCGATGGCCTGAGGAAAGCATCGTCATCGCATAGGGGGGACGATTCATGAAGACGAAACCGTTTTCCGGGTTTCCCGGTGTTTTACTGCTTTTCATCTTGGGCTTCGTCACTTTGGCTTTCGGATATATCCTCAAACCTTTTTTTTTCGCGATTTTCTGGGCTGTCTTGCTGGCATCCGTTTTCGATCCTTTAAACACCAGGTTCCTTCGGCGTTTTAAGTCACCCGGGCTCTGTGCGGGCTTGACGCTTGGCGCCGTGGTATTGACGCTGGTTATGCCGGTGGGTCTGATTCTGGCGCTTTTGATCGGCGAGTCTGTGGATCTCTACGCCTCGATCACCTCCAACGGCGAATCCTGGATCGCCTCGGTGACCGGCTTGCTCAAATCTCTAGGCGAGCACCCATTGCTGCTGCGCCTGCATATCGATGAACAGTTTATCGCGGACAAGTCCATCGAGTTGGTCAAGGCTGTGGCGGATTTTCTCGTAAGAAACTTGTCGACGCTGACGGAGAACACTGTTCTTTTTGTCATTCAATTCGCCATCATGCTGTATTGCCTTTTTTATTTCTTGAGAGACGGCAAGCGTTTGTTGGAGACGGCCTTCGGTTACCTGCCTGTCGATCGCCGTCATATCGATATGTTCATTCCCGAATTCCTGGTGACCGCCAAGGCGACATTGAAATTTACGTTCGTGATTGGGGGCATTCAGGGATTTCTAGGTGGCTTGGTCTTTTATTTCACGGGTATCGACAGGCCTTTGGTCTGGGGCGTCTTGATGATGGGGCTTTCCATTGTGCCGGCGGTCGGCAATGCCGTCATTTGGGCTCCGGCGGGCGTTATCATGCTTTTTCTGGGGCATATCTGGCAAGGCATTACCATCTTGGTTTTTGGGACGATTGTCATCAGCACGGCCGACAATCTCCTGCGTCCGATTTTGATGGGCAAGGATATTGAGATGCATGCCCTTTTGATCTTTCTGTCGACGCTGGGCGGGCTCGCGGCGTTTGGTTTTTCAGGTTTTGTCCTCGGTCCGGTGATCGCTGCGTTTTTTCAAGCCGGTTGGAAGCTCTTTTTTGAAATGGATCTGGAGGAGCAAACATCGGGGGGAGACGAAGGAGAGGCGACGTAAACAAAACGCCAAAGGGCCTCTTGATCTTTTTTCTGCGCGTAACCGATCCCGATTCTCGGCGTGACGAAAATATGTTCTTCCGGGACTTTTTCTCCGTCTTCGATCCACAGCCGCGATCCTTGGGTCAGGTTCCATCCGTTGAAGGTTTGATCGATGCCGAGCGCCTGACAAAGCTTGGCCGGTCCGTTGGTCAGTTCGCGGCCAGATCGTTTGCGCCGGGCTTCCATTTCCTTGAGTCCCATTGTCGGTTGAATCGATCGCAAAAGCACGGCGCAAGGATGACCTTCGTCTTCGGTGACCACATTGATCAGATAATGCATGCCGTACGTAAAGTAGACATAAGCATATCCCGGCGGCCCGAACATCACCGCGTTGCGTTTTGTCTTGCCTTTATGCGCATGGCAGGCACTGTCGGCGGTTCCCACGTACGCTTCTGTTTCCGTGATGATGCCGGAGAGCTCTTGACCGTCGATTTGCCGGATGATTTTTTTCCCCAAAAGATCCCGCGCGACAAGCAACGTATCTCGGGCGTAGAAACTTTGCTCAAGAATTTTCATCATTTCCAGCTGAAAGTCCGTACAATTTCAACTTGACATCGTTTCACCTTCAAATTAGAAGCATCCTCTATCATGAACGGCCGTATTGTCAACTTTCGTTTTGAGTTTGGTAACAATTGATCCATCGGCTGCGAACAGAGCTTCGCAGTGTATAGACCATTACACGCGACGAAGCGCGCAGAGCAGATGTCGGAAAGGGGTGTGAACTCTCAAAAGCATATTATTATCAATTACATGAAAAGAGAAGAAGGACGCCGGGTCTATGGCATGAAATGTGCTGTTAGGCGGGCGGCGCATGGGAAACAATAAAATGACTTTATGACACGTTATTTTTCGAGGGATTTATGAGCAAAGCAAAAGGAGTTGTGGCGGTTTTTCCTGGACAGGGATCTCAACGACAGGGAATGGGGAGGGACTTTTATGATTCCATTCCAGTCAGCCGTCAAACCTATGAAGAAGCGTCCGATGCGCTCGGGTTGGATGTCGCGGCCATCTGTTTTGAAGAGGATCCGCGATTGAATCTCACGGAGTACACACAGCCCTGCATTGTAACGACCGAAATCGCGATGCTGCGAGGGCTTTTGGACCGGTATGGATTTCAGGCCGATTATTTCGGCGGTCATTCGTTGGGAGAGTTCACGGCGCTGGTCGCCGCCGGGGTGATGCCGTTTGCGGCGGCTGTTCAGATTGTTCGCGAACGCGGGCGATTGATGCAACAAGCCGTTCCGGTGGGGGTTGGATCCATGGCCGCGGTGATTTCACAGGACATCGATGTGGAGGGGTTGAAAAATCTCCTGGCGGATTTGCCTTTGGATGTGGCGAACATCAATTCGGCCGATCAAGTGGTGATCTCCGGTGAAGCAGCCGCCTTGCCCGAGGCGGAAAAGCGCTGCCAGACGTTTTTTGCGCCGCCGAAGGGGCACCGCTTCGTTCGACTCAACGTCAGCGCGCCTTTCCACAGCCGGTTCATGAAAACGATAGAAGGGCCGTTTGCCGAGACCCTCAAGAAGTTCAGTGGGGCGTTCTCGGGTTCGAAAGCTTCCTGTGTGACGTCCAATTATCAGGGGGCTTTTCATGATGCGTCCGTGGAAGCGGTGGTTTCCAATCTTGTCAACCAGCTTTCTCACTCCGTTTTGTGGCGAGATAACATGCAAGCCCTGGCTTCAGTGGCCGATCGTGTTTTTGAAATCGGTCCTGGACGGCCCCTTCGGGATTTTTTGAAAACAGTGGGTGTGGCTTGCGACTCGATCATCAGTCTTTCCACCGCAGAGAAAATTTTTACAAAAGCTTAAATCAGTCAATCGCTTCAGGAGGTACATTTTGAAAAATTCGGGTACAGATCAAAAAAACCCTATCAAGATTCAAGATAACACGTTGCGCGACGGGCATCAGTCCATTTATGCCACCAGAATGAAAACGGAGGATATGATTCCCATCGCCGAAGAAATGGATCAATGCGGTTTCCACGCCCTGGAAGTGTGGGGCGGTGCGACGTTTGATACCATGCATCGCTACTTGCAGGAGGATCCATGGATGAGACCTCGCATTTTAAGAAAATACATCAAGAAAACGCCCTTCACGATGTTGCTTCGCGGGCAGAATTTGGTGGGGTACCGCCATTACGCCGACGATGTGGTTCGGGCCTTCGTCGACAAGGCCTGTGAAATCGGGATCGATATTTTCCGGTGCTTCGACGCGCTGAATGATTATCGCAACATCGAAACCTGTGTCGAGCGGATTAAGGCCAACGGCAAGCATTTTCAAGGGGTTCTATGCTATTCGTTGACGGAAGTCCGCCTGGGCGGGGAGGTCTATCATTTGAATTTTTTCGTTTCCAAGGCTCAGGAACTTTACAAAATGGGGGCGGATTCGATTTGCATCAAAGACATGGCGGGGCTCCTGTCCCCGTACGATGCCTTCGACTTGATATCCGCTTTGAAGGCGGCCGTACCGATCCCCATTCAGCTCCATACGCATTACACCAGTGGTATGGCGTCTATGACGCTGCTGAAGGCGATCGAAGCGGGGGTTGATGTGGTGGACACCTGCCTGGCGCCCTTTGCGCTGCGTACGTCC
>CAZPTW010000254.1:0-5267 GCA_964589235.1 uncultured Smithella sp.
GCCCAGGGTGAGGCGCATGTTTATAACATCGCAGCCAAGCTGCTCGTCAAAGACGGAAAGGCCGCCGACATCCCGGCCGCCACCGCTTTGCTCGCGGCGATGTCCGATTCAGACCTGAACACTTACATGCGATCGAAGAGCGCCGCGGATTTTCTGGAGATGTACCCGGAAGGGAAAAAAATGGGCATGATTTTCTTTCCCACCGCTTACGGCGACGGCAAGGTCTTGCCCTCGAACTTTTACGCCACCATGAAATCGGGACACTACAACAAAGTTCCCATGATTCTTGGAACCAATAAAGAGGAAACGAAACTCTTTTTGAGAAGCATACCGCCTTTTGCCGATTGGCGGCAGGACGGGTCTCTTTTGACGGATCCGGCCAAAACGGACCTTTTCAACTTGGTTGCGGCCTATCAAAGCGATGGATGGAAAGTGATGGCCGTGGACAACCTGGCTCGAATTCTGACCGCCCACGCGGATCAGCCGCCTGTTTTCGCTTATCAGTTTCTGTGGGGGGCAGGCGGCGCGAAAAATCCCGTGATCGATCCGCCCTTGAATATCCTTTTGGGCGCGTGTCACGCGATGGAAATCGATTTTGTGTTCGGGACGGAAAAAGCGTCTCTGGGCGCTCTTGTCTTCAATGAAAAAAACCGACCCGGACGCGTCGCTTTGTCTCATGCCATGATGGATTACTGGTCTCAATTTGCGCGAAGCGGAAATCCCAACAAGGAGGGGTCAGGCTTTCCCCAATGGCTTCGATGGTCCAATGCCCCAGACGGTCCCAAAACGATGGCCTTGGACGCGGATCGGGAAAAGGCCACATTCACCATGGGACGTCTCGAACTGACCAACGAGGCGATTGAAGCGGCCCTGAAAGCGGAACCGAGACAAAAAGACATTCAGCCATTCTGGGATCAATCGTTATACCGGATTCGATGAGCGAAAAAGCGTTATTGGGTTTTGCGCGCGATCGCCGACAAAATCATCGCTTGAAACATATCCATCAAGAGGAGATTGAAATCAATGGACGTTAAAGGAAAAGTGATCATCGTAACCGGCGCGGCCTCAGGAATCGGACGCGCATTGTGCCGGCGGTTTGCAAAGGAGGGGGCCAAAGCCGTCGTAGCGGCCGACATCAATGAAGCGGGGGCCAAAGCCGTCGCCCAAGAGGTGAAGGGCGAGGCGGTGTTGTGCGACGTCCGCAAGGAAGAGGACATTGTCCGTCTGGCGGGCTACACGGAGGGAAAATTCGGACGTATCGATTTGTTTTGCTCAAACGCGGGGATCGCCGTGATGGGCGGCTACGAAGTGGACAACGACACCTGGCAGCGCATTTGGGAAATCAACGTGCTGGCACATGTCTTCGCGGCGCGTGCCGTTATTCCAGGGATGATCGCCCGCGGTGGAGGAGCCTTTTTGATCACGGCGTCGGCGGCCGGTCTTTTAAGCCAGATCGGATCTCTTCCTTACTCCGTGACCAAACACGCGGCGGTCGGTCTGGCCGAAAGCCTTGCCATTACGTATGGCGACCAAGGCATTCAGGTCTTTGCGCTCTGTCCGCAGGCGGTGGATACCGAAATGACCCGGCAAGGCGGCGGCGTGGCGGCCGTGGACGGTATGATGAAACCCGAGGAATTGGCCGATGCGGTGATGGAATCCTTCGCCGCCGACGAATTTCTGATCCTTCCACACAAAGAAGTCAAAATCTATATGCAGAGAAAGACGGCCGACTATACGCGTTGGCTTCAAGGCATGCGCAAACTCCAGGAACGGTTCGTATCGGGCGCACCTTTGAAGAAAACATGAGCTCTGAAGGGAACGGCAGGCGTTCCCAACCAGATTGCCCGCCCGGGGAGGACACGATGGACACAGGTAAAGGCTGTAAGGTGGTGAACGATCTTCATGAGTTGGAAACCGCCTTGCGGGAAAATGACCGCGTGATTGCGATGGTGTACGCCTCTTGGTGTCCTTTTTGCCGGAAAGTTCTGCCGGTCTTTGAAAAGCTGGCGAAAGACGGCGCGCGACATTTTCTCCTGGTGGCCGACGATGAAGAGCATATCGCCGATCTATACGGCATCGACGTTTTCCCGACGCTCATCCTGTTTGAGAAAAACCAAATCGTCAAACGCCTGGATGCCAAACCGGGCGTGGGGCTCAATGAAAAAGAGATCCATGATTTTATCGCCTCATGCCCCCTTTTATAAGCCGGTTTATGATTCATTTTTTTTCGGGGGTGGATTTCGTTGGATATTCTTTTGAAATATTGCGGCGGTTGCAACTGTCAAATCGATCGCTCGAAGGTCGTCGACGAGCTGAAAAAAAAAATGTCCCCAGAGGATCGTCTGGTCTTGGAGGCACCTCAAACGCCCGCAGAAGCGGGGCTTTTGCTTTGCGGCTGTCCGTCGGCCTGCAACGATAAACCGGAGTTGACCCGACAGGCAAGCCGTTGGATTACCGTGGCCGGCAAGTCCGTCAATCATCGTGATATGCCCGAAGACGACCTTGCCGAAGCCATTTTGAACGCTGTTGATGACATAAAAAAATAAGGAGAAAAATATGGATGTGAAATACTTGCTTGTATCCGTGGACGAAAAAGTGGCCACCGTCACCATCCACCGGCCGGACAAGGGCAATGCCCTGGCGCCGGCCGTGCTCGAGGAAATTGCCGGGCTCTTCACATCGATCGCCGATCGCGGGGACATCAACGTGGTGGTTCTCACCGGCGGCGAAAAGTATTTTTCGGCCGGCTTCGATTTGAACGAAATCCGCCGACTCGAAAAAGTTTCCAACGAAGCCTATATTGATTTGTTTCACCGCGCCTATCGCGCGATCCTCTTTTGTCCGCAGCCGGTGATCTGCGCGGTCGGAGGTCCGGCGATCGCCGGTGGTTTCGATCTCACCATGATGTGCGACATCCGCTACGCCTCCGAAAGGGCCAGATTCGGCCAGCGCGAAATCGCACTGTCCCTCACACCGATTATGGATCCGTTGTGGCGAATCATCGGCTTGGGGCGAGCCCTGGAGGTCGCTCTGACCGGCCGCATCTATGACGCCTATGAAGCGGAAAAAATGGGCTATGTCAGCCGCGTCTTCCCTGAAGGCACCCTGCTTGCGTCGGTGGGGGGAATTGCCCGGGAGATGGCCGCCTACGATCGCGATTGTCTCAAAGAAACCAAACAACTGACGCACCAACTCCTCAACGAAGATTTGAACGGGGCGCTTAAAATTCAGGAATGGCTTTTCAGGACCTACATCGGATCCGACGACAATCACCGGCGCATCGACGCCCTCCAGGCCAAACTCGCCGCGGCAAGAAAGAAGTAAGGCCCTCCAAAATCAAATGAAAGACCCGTTGGAAACGGGAGCCCTGAATGGAGCGCCAACCGGAAGACGGAAATTATGCCTTCTGCGATTTTCTGTCATGCCGATGGATCGGATGCGTGAAACGCCGCGGGAAGCGATTGCGGATTTTTTACCCGCTTCAGCGCGATCTCTTTTCCGGTCCGCAATACGGGCGGTTCGACGACCTCACCGGGTCGATCCCGATTGTCACCCACCGCTTCTGGGACTCGCGGTAAAATTGCAAAATCCTTTTGGAAGCAATGAGCTCTCCAAGAAATCGCCGCGGCGTCACCCCGTAATGTTCTTTCGAATACCGGACGTTGATCCAGGATGTTGACATCTTGATCCCCCCTTTCTTCTTGAAGGAAAGGTCGTGCAGCGAAAAGCCCCGCCTCGTGTGAAGGGCACTGACCCTGAAGAAAAAACTTTTCCAACGGACGTTCAAAAATGGAAGAGGGAGACACTTACCGGAAAACCGAAAGAGACTTGGTCAGCCTTTTTTTAAAAAAAGCTCGTGTAAAATTCCACAACCGCGTTTGATTATACAAGGCTCGGCGCCAAAAAGAAACCATTTTTCTTGCCAAATAGCGACTGCTTCCCCATCACACATCACTTTATCGGGGAAAAAATAAATGCCAAAGAGCCCCTTGACGAAAAACGTTCCGCATCCAAGACATGCAATTCGAGGAGAAAGCCCATCAAAAAAATCAGCGGTTATACCGGATGATGTGATATAAACGATGAAAAATTCGATCGTTCCTGAGGCGCGTCGCCGGCCGCCTTGCAATGATTCCGCCGAAACCTCTGGATTGCCGCGGGCATTTAGGCCCCCCGACGACTTTTTCAAAGGAGAATGGATCGTTGATGATCAAGCAGAAAACAGATGATTCGATGCCTCGCTTCTGGATCAAACTCATCCTGATATGGGCGATAGGATATCTTGTCTTTTCATCCCTAGCCGCCTGTCAGAGCCAGAAAGGCCAATCGGATTCATCTTCGCCCAGGCGCGTATTGTTGATCGGCGACAGCTATACCTCTTTCAATGAAGGATTGGACAAACATTTGACGGGACTTGCTCCTCAAATTGTGGCCGGACGCGTGGCTTCGGCCGGTGCAACGCTCGAAACACACGGGAAAAACACAGACACACTGCATACCATCCGGACGGGACATTGGAATGTGGTGGTCTTGCAGGAAAGAAGCCAAACACCCATTCTCGAACCGGAAATTTTCACCCAATCCGCCGGAAAATTAACCGAGGAGATCAAAAAAGCCGGCGCAAAGGCGATTCTCTTGATGACCTGGGAAAGGCCCGACAGCGTTCAATGGGGTGTCACGACGGCCAACCTTTCCGCTGTTTTCACAGAAACGGCTCAGCGGCTCGACCTCAAGGTCGCGCCGGTCGCCATGGCCTTTTTCAAGGCCCTCGAGCAAAGACCGGATTTAAGACTTTATGCGCTCGACGGACGTCCCACGCTGCCAGGAACTTATCTGGCCGCCTGCGTCTGTTACGGCGTTATCTTCGAAAAAAGCCCAGTGGGAAATCCATACTCCGCCGGTTTGCCGGAGACAGACAAAATTTTCCTTCAAAAAACAGCCGCGCAGGTGTTGGGCTATTGATTTGATTCGGTTTCTGTTTCTCCGACAGGGTGCCTTTCCTCCTTTTTCCTCAATGCCTATTGCCTCATAAATAAATGTTACCGAAAGAAGAGCGAGAGAGAGAAACGTTGCCTCATAAAAGATGTTACCGGAGCCGGGTAATCCTTTTGAGCTTCATTTCTATGATATTTCTTAACTCAAACGGGTTGAGTCGTTCAAGTTGTTTTATGAGAGCGTTCTTCGTGGTTTGTGGAATGTGTTCAGAGTCCATGTGACCTTTCCCCCGGAAACTGATCCATTTTCAATTTGAGTTCTTCCTGATAAAA
>CAZPTW010000255.1:0-5267 GCA_964589235.1 uncultured Smithella sp.
GGCATCGAGGATTCTCTTCTTCGTCGCACGCAGACGCCCCAGCGCCATCGTCATTTTTTTCATCGCCACCAACCCCAAAGCGCCTTGAATTTCACTCAGCCGGTAGTTCACACCAAGCCCCGCTTTGGCGTCCGCCCCCCGGTCGTGGGCCTTGCTGTGAACATGGCCGTGGTCGTGATAGTATTCCATTTTACGGTAAACCTCTTCATCATCAGTCAAAACGATGCCGCCTTCCCCGATGGTCAAGGTCTTATTGGGGTCAAAGCTCCATGTGCCGCACTTGCCGATCGTCCCGAGATAACGCCCTTTATAGGTCCCACCAACGACCTCGCAGGCATCTTCGATAATGGGAATATGATACTTCCGACCCAGATCTGTAAACTTGTCCATGTCCGCCGCCACGCCAAACATGTGAACAGGCATCAGCGCTTTGGTCCTGGGTGTGATGAGTTTTTCGACCGACGTCGCGTCCAGGCTGAGCGTCTCGTCGATATCGGCCAGCACGGGAACCGCGTCACACGCGACGATCGCCTCAATCGTCGCAATGAATGTAAACGGCGTGGTGATGACCTCGTCCCCGGGTTTTATGCCGATGCCCTTGAGCGCCACAATCAGCGCCGCGGTCCCGCTGGAGACGGCCAGAGCATGTTTGGCGCCTGTTATCTCCTTGACCTTGTCTTCAAACTCATCGACGCGGTACTGACCGTTTCGTACCGCATGAGACCCATAGCGATGAACCATTTTTCTTTCGATGACATCCGTTATCGCTTTGATTTCTTCGTTGTCGAATATTTCCGCACCTGCCATAATGTGATCTCCTTGTTCCATGGGGCGTCTTATCCGCCCTGATCTATTGAATTTCAGCCCACCTGATCGCTCCCGCGGACTTCAACCTATCCCGCGTTTTTCAATGATGGAAGAGCCTCAGACCGCAAAACGCCATGACGATACCGTATTTGTTGCAGGTATCGATGACCTGCTGATCGCGGATGGAACCGCCGGGTTCGACGATGGCGGTCACCCCGCTGCGTCGGGCGCGTTCGATGTTGTCGCCGAACGGGAAAAAAGCATCGCTGCCCAGGCACACACCGGTCACTTTGGACAGCCAAGATTTACGTTCGGCAGCCGTCAACGGCTCGGGCTGGACGGTAAACGTTTCGGCCCAGACCGCGTCACCGATAACATCCTCGGGCGTATCCCCGAGGTACACATCGATGGCGTTGTCACGGTTGGGTTTGGAGACATCCTCTCGGAAAGGAAGGTTGAGCACCTTGGGCATGTGGCGCAGCTGCCAGAGGTCCGCTTTTTGGCCGGCCAGACGCGTGCAGTGGATTCGGCTTTGCTGCCCCGCACCGACGCCGATGACTTGCCCATCCTGTGTATAACAGACGCTGTTGGACTGCGTGTATTTCAGGGTGATGAGCGCCAACACCAAGTCACGCTTCTGCGCGTCGGTGAGCGTCTTTTTTTCCGTGACGATATTTTCGAGCATGCGGTGGTCGATTGTCAGATCATTTCGACCTTGTTCGAAGGTGATCCCGTAAACTTGTTTATGTTCCAGGGAGGCGGGAACATACTCCGGATCGATGACCACCACGTTATAGTTACCGCCCTTCTTGGATTTCAAAATTTCCAGCGCTTCCGGTTCATAACCCGGCGCGATGATCCCGTCGGTCACTTCGTTTTTAATGATTTTGGCCGTAGAGACATCGCAAATATCCGACAGCGCGATCCAATCACCGAAGCTGCTCATCCGATCCGCACCTCGGGCGCGCGCGTAGGCGCACGCCAAGGGTGAAAGGTCCATTTCCGGCGCGATATGGTACATTTTACGCAACACATCATCGAGGGGGAAGCCCAAGGCGGCGCCCGCCGGAGATACATGCTTGAAGGAAGTCGCAGCCACCATCCCCGTATTTTCCTTGAGTTCCTTGACCAATTGCCAACTGTTGAGCGCGTCTAAAAAATTGATGTATCCGGGCTTTCCGTTCAAAACCGTCACCGGCAGCTTGCCGCCGTCCGCCATAAAAATGCGGGCCGGTTTCTGGTTGGGGTTACACCCATATTTCAATTGAATTTCATTCATGGATCAATCCTCCAGCGCTTTGTATTTGTTGATAATGACATCTTCATAGGCCTGAGTCGCCAAATCAATGGCCCGCACAAACAGGCTGACCTTATGGTCTTCATTGAGCGCACTCCACAGTCTGCCGGCATATTCGTTGGGATTTTCATCGGTGAGCGTGACGCGCAGAGGCTCTCCCTCGAAGCTGGGAATGGGATTGCCGTTGCATCGATAGGTGCTGATGAATCGCCCCTCGCCTGCCAAAGGTTGGTCGTAGTCAAAGAAAAAGCGTTCGACACTTCGGTCATCACCGTCACAGCTTTTCAAAATGCTGAGTTTATAGGCCCCGGACCCCATATCCACCACGCCGGAAATGCGCGGTGTCCAGTTGGGTTTGTCGTCTTCAAACGTACGGGTTTTGAGCGCCGCTTCAAAGGCATAACCGGGAAATTCGTTGCGGCTCATAAAATCATAAATCGTATTGGTCTGATCCCCATTGGTTACGATGGTCGTTTGGCCCAACGTCAGAACCGGATTGTAAATGATCAGATGTGGATCCGTCATTTTGGATGGATCCGCCGCCTTGGTCCGGATGCCGCCGTCGATGGGATCGAACACGCGGTTACGGCTGTTGGCGCTGCGCCCCATAATGAAGTACGCGATCATCGCCTTTTTTCCAGACGGCGTCCACCCGATACAAATGCCTCGACCCGGGTATTCGTTCCCGGACAAATAATCATACAAATTCAGTTTCATGAAACCTCTCCTCTCCTGATCGAGTTATCCCCTGGCGTATTTTTTAAAGACCGAATACCGCCGAGACGTAAAGCACGGTTACCATCGTTTCTTCGGATCCATATAAACGCCTTGGCTTCCCGTGGTTTCTCCGTTAATGGGCGGCCTGACGGCAAACGAGGCTGAGTCATGAACTCAGCCGCAGGACACAGTCTTACATGCCATTTTGTGGCGCGAGTATATGAATAGACGTTTCGTCTGTCAACCAAGATTCCGGAGAATATGACTTTCTTCAATGAAAGTCGCAGGTTGATAATGTTTCGGTGCACTTGAAATTCAAAAAATGGGAAGTCTCAAGTGGGGGGACGGACCGCGCCTATTCCTGCAGAACGCCAGCCTTTCGGACGTCCCCCTTTCTCAATACCGAGTCATGTGGTCTTCAGCCAAACCGAAAAAATCCGAAATGTGATGGATATGGCCCGAGTCGTCGGTCAACCGGCCTTCATAGAGGCCGAACGGCTGGTGAAAGGAGGAACGGATGATACCGGCTGTGTTGATTTTTTGGGACCTCTGACCCTTCGGTGTAAAAATCAAATCCAGCCTGCCGTCGGTCGTCCGAATCCTCCAGGGTTTCATGACGTCTCCGTACTCAAATCGGGCGGCCTTAAGACAAGTGATTTTCCCGTCCATCCAGAAACAGTTTTCGTTCATGTCTTCATCGTCGGCGATCATATTTTGGCAGAGGTTGAACGCGACGAGTCGACCTTTTTCGTCATAACCGGCCCCGGTCGCCCATTTCCAGAAACTGACATAGGGGTAATAGGTTTTCTGTTCATCGAAGAGCGCAATACAGACTTTCGGATCGAGACAAATCTCCCTGGCCCCCAGCCGAATCT
Organism: uncultured Smithella sp.; assembly: GCA_964589235.1. Lineage (GTDB taxonomy): Bacteria > Desulfobacterota > Syntrophia > Syntrophales > Smithellaceae > UBA8904. The sequence goes on from CAZPTW010000255.1 coordinate 3,697, forward strand.
TACCCGAGGCGGGCAAGGCGGCCTTGTGGGTGTAGAAAGGCCGACGGCCTGTAATCGGCGAAACTTGAACCAACGGCTCCATTCGTGTCAAATCCTCATGAACCGTTATTTCACCTTGCGCCCCGGGAAACTCTCCCGCACTTTTTATCTCCAAGTGAATCCGATGGAACCCCTTATCGAGGCAATTTTCAATTCGCAGAGCATAACCCGGTATTTCAAATCGGCAAACATCGTTATACACCTGCTGGGCGATGGACAGGACCTTGCCGCCTTGCCTGGCGCTTTCCACGCGAATGTCTCTTATCCGATCATAGGCATAGAAAAAAGAGACGTCGGTGAATTTGGCATCAAAAACGACCAGACCGAAATAATCGCTGGGCGTGATGATTCCAAAATGCTGCCACTCCTTCAGACGAAATTTTTTCCAGAACCGAGGGACAGGCCATGGATAAAGCGGCGCGTCCAAGATATTGACGTCTTTGAAAGGGGTTCGGAACGTTCCGAAATGAATGGATCCGTTTTTTTCCACCATCCTAAGCGGGGTCGTCTGCAAGCCTCTCACGATTTCATGTCTCCGCTATGGGTGTTTCGTCATTCATTCCGAAGGGATTTTCGGCAGTTTCGGGAAATTCACATCCAGTATGGCGTTCCACTTGTCCACAAAGGGTTTGATTTGTTCCATCAAATCCGTGATATCTCCTTCGATGACCATCGAACGAATTCGATCACCTTGGACAATCGCGTTGACCACATCCTGATCAATCTCACTGATCACTTCACCGAACACCGTATGCTTGCCATCCAACCAAGGCGTGGCGATATGCGTAATGAAAAATTGGCTGCCGTTGGTCTGCGGACCGGCGTTGGCCATGGAGAGAATGCCGGGTTTGTCATGGCGAAGCTCTTTGACGAACTCATCTTGAAAACGGTATCCGGGTCCGCCGCGACCGTCGCCGGCAGGGCACCCCCCTTGTATCATGAAATCGGGAATCACCCGGTGGAATTTCAGATTGTTATAGTAGCCACGACGCGCAAGATTCACAAAATTCCCCACGGTGATCGGCGTTTGATCGGCAAACAATTTCAGGCGAATCGTCCCTTTGTCCGTCTCGATCACCGCAATGAGTTTATTTTTCATCAGAGTCTCCTTCTGCAGAGGATGGTTTGAGGGAAACTTTAGAGAGGTTCGAGGGATCTGTCAAGGTAAAAACCATCTTGCAAAGTCAACATCAATAAGCTAAACACAAAAAAATTTTTCAAACCGGAAAACGAAGGAGTCTGCATGAAGGCAAAAAACGCCAAACAGAAAAATGCCGTCGTCAGTATCGTGATGGGCAGCGATTCGGATTTGCCCATCATGGGGGAGGCCGCAAAAATCCTGGATGAATTCGGTGTAGGCTTTGAATGGATGCTGACATCGGCCCATCGCGCACCGGCTCGGACGGCGCGATTCGCGGCGGAAGCGCAAGGCCGAGGCATCAAAGTCATCATCGCCGGCGCAGGCGCCGCCGCGCATCTGGCGGGCGTCATTGCCTCGCATACCCCTCTGCCGGTCATCGGTGTTCCCATCG
>CAZPTW010000256.1:0-5249 GCA_964589235.1 uncultured Smithella sp.
ATGGATATGAAGATCCGTGTCGTCAAAGAAGTTCGGATCGATACCGAGCTCCTCGGCGTTGGTCCGGATGAAGCTCAGCGCCGCCGTGACGGATTCTTTCATGACATCCCCCAATTGTCCGGTGAGCGTCAGCCCTTTTTTCCCCTTCATCGCGGTCGCCTCGATGAAGAGGATGTCGCCTCCCACCGGCGTCCAGGCCAGGCCGATGGCGATGCCGGGCTTGGTGATGCGCGCGTCGATGTCCGTGGGAACGCGGACGGCCCCCAAATACTTGTGAATATCCTTTTCCGTGACGGTTTTGGACTGAATGGATCCTTCCGCGATTTGTGACGCGACACCGCGGCATACATTGGCGATTTCCCGTTCCAGATTGCGCACGCCCGCTTCACGGGTGTAGCCCGTGATGATCGTGGACAACGCCTTGGACGAGATTTTGAGCTGTTGCGCGGTCAAACCGTTTTCTTTGAGCTGCCGAGGAATGAGATACTTCTCGGCGATCTTCATTTTTTCTTCCTGCGTGTATCCGGTCAGTTCGATGACTTCCAACCGATCCAGAAGCGCAGGCGGTATGGTGTCGAGCACATTCGCCGTGGCGATAAACATCACCTTCGAGAGATCGAAAGGGACGTCCAGATAATGGTCCGTAAACGAATGATTCTGTTGGGGGTCGAGTACCTCCAGCAGCGCCGAGGAGGGATCACCGCGGAAATCGCTGCCCAGTTTATCGATTTCATCGAGCATGAATACGGGGTTGTTCGATTCCGCGCGTCTTAGGCCTTGAATGATGCGTCCGGGAAGCGCGCCGATATAGGTTCGCCGATGTCCGCGAATTTCCGCCTCGTCGCGAACCCCTCCCAGCGCGATGCGCCAGAATTTGCGTCCCAATGCGCGGGCGATGGAATGTCCCAGCGACGTCTTGCCGGTTCCTGGAGGACCGACAAAGCACAGAATCGGTCCCTTGGAATCGGGTTTGAGTTTGCGTACCGCCAAGTATTCGATAATACGTTTCTTGGGCTTGGAGAGCCCATAATGATCTTCGTCTAGAATTCGGCGCGCCTGGACGATATCGAGGGTATCGGTGGTGGCGTCATGCCAAGGCAGGGACGTCATCCAGTCCAGATACGTCGACGACACGGTGTATTCCGCCGACGATGGATTCATCCGGCTCAATCGCTCCAGCTCGCGCAAGGCCTCTTTTTTCGCTTCCTCCGGAAGATTTTTCGCTTCAATCTTTTTTCGGTATTCCTCCGTTTCCACGGCGTTCTCGTCGGTTTCGCCCAGTTCCTGCCGGATGGCCTTGAGTTGTTGCCGCAGATAATATTCGCGCTGGTTTTTATCGATATCGTCCTTGACTTTGGACTGGATTTTATTGCCGAGTTCCAAGACCTCCATCTGGTGAGTGACCATTTTGGTCAGTTCACGCAGCCGATCCTTGACGTCGGCGATGTCCAAAACTTTCTGCTTTTCTTCCACCGGCGCGTTGATGATGGACGCGATCAAATCGGCAAGCGTTCCCGCTTCCGTGATCGATTTGGCCATGGGGCCGAATTCCGGGGGTAAAAACGGAGAAAGCTTGAGAATTCTGTCGAACAGGGCCAGCAGGTTGGACATGAGCGCTTCTGTTTCGATGTCTTTGACGTCATGTTCTTCAATGAGTTTGATGCGCGCCTGCTGGTAAGGTTTCCCTTCGATCATTTCTTCGATTTTAAAACGGCTGATGCCCTGAAGCAGCATCTGGGTATGGTTTTCCGAGGTTTTGGCCATTTTTAAAATCACCGCGCAGGTGCCCACCTCGTGGAGGTCTTCCTTTTTATAATGGTTGGGAATTTCCGGCTCGTTTTTAGACATGATGAGCCCCACCAATCGGTCTTTGGTCATGGCCTCATCCACGAGAAGCGATGCGATGCCGGAAACCTCAAGCGGGATCATGGTTTTGGGAAACACCATCACATTATGCAGCGCCAAAATGGGGATCACTTCGGGGATGGAGTGAATGTTTTTATTTTCAGGAACCTTCTCGTCCGTCATAATCTTTTCCTCCAGGTTGTCTTGGGAACGCGTCGCCGTTATTTGCCCGCGGTGACTGATACGCGATGCGATGTATTCGCGGGGATCTTGATCATCCGAATCATCAAAATACCGTCGGCATAAGTTGCCGCCGCGGACTGCGGATCGACAGGCGCGGGAAGCGCCACGGTTCTATCGAAACTGCCGTGGGGAATTTCAGCTTGGCAATATCGTGCGTCATGGTGAAGCTCGACGGCCTTGCGGAAGCCCGCGACCTTCACTTTCTTGCGGTTGACCTCGATGTGTAAGTCCTCTTTATCGAGTCCGGCGATATCCGCCATGAGAATGATTTCGTCTTCCGATTCGTAGATGTCGATATTGGGCCGCCAGATGCATTCATAATTTTTAAAGGCGGGATGAACCAGATGGAAAACTTCGTCGACGGCTTTTTGAAACTCGTCTTCAAAGCTACTGCCGAATTTAATCTTGATGTACGTCATGGTCGTTCCCTTTGGAAGCATTTTCTATGTCGGTGAAATTATAGTGACGGCGGACGGATTTGTAAAGGGTGGAAGGGAAAAACCTGTCTCTTGGATTGTGTGGGGGGACCCGGCAAAAGGCGTTTGAAAAATAGCTGGTTAAATCGGTCCGAATTTGCTATGGGAGGTCCCGCTGTTACGGAAAATAAGTCATTTCAGGGACATCCTGTTTTTGATCCGTCTGTTTCCCGAAAGTCATCGAAGAAAGAGGATTATGAAAAAAGAACATTTGAGAAACGTGGCGATTATTGCGCATGTTGACCACGGCAAAACCACGCTTTTAAACGCCATGCTCAAGCAAACCGGCGTTTTCCGCGCCAATCAGGCGGTGGAGGACCGTGTGATGGATTCCATGGCCTTGGAAAAGGAGCGGGGCATCACCATTGCGGCCAAAAATACCGCGGTTACGTACAAGGGTGTGAAAATCAATATTGTCGATACACCCGGTCATGCGGATTTCGGCGGCGAGGTCGAGTGCAGCCTTAACATGGTGGACGGTGCGATGTTGTTGGTGGATGCAAGCGAAGGTCCCTTGCCACAGACCCGATTTGTGCTCAAAAAAGCCTTGGCGCTTTCCCTGCCGATCGTTTTGGTGATCAACAAAATAGATCGACCCGACGCCCGAATTGAGGAAGTCATCAATGAAACCTATGACTTGTTTATCGATCTGGGGGCCGAGGAGCATCAGATCGAATTCCCCATTTTATTCACAAATGCCAAAACCGGAGTCTGTCACAAGAAGCCGGGGGATGAAAGCGTGGATCTGCAACCTCTCTTTCAGGCGATTCTCGACGCGGTGCCGGCGCCTGACGGCGACGATGAGGCCAACACGCAGTTTTTGGTGACGAATTTGGATTACGATCCGTACGTCGGTCAGATCGCCGTGGGCCGGCTTCAGTCTGGAAGACTCCAGATGAACAAAACCTACAGTTTGTGCTCTCAGGAGCAGACCCTCAGAGGCTTGAAATTTTCGACCCTGTACGCCTTTCACGGCTTGACCAAGAAACCTGTTGCGCAGGCGGAAGCCGGGGATATCATCGCCGTCGCGGGGATGGAAAATGTCAAGATCGGAGACACGATTTCCTCAGATGACACCCCCGCCGCGCTTCCACGACTGACCGTGGATGAACCGACCGTGTCCATGATTTTCTATGTCAACGACGGTCCTTTTGCCGGACGTGACGGCAAATATTTGACCTCACGGCATCTCTTGGAGCGATTGGAAAAAGAAGCGTTGCGCAACGTGGCGATCAAAATTCGAAAGCTGGAGCGCACCGACGCCTTTGAAGTGTGTGGGCGGGGTGAACTCCAAATGGCGGTGCTCATCGAGACCATGCGGCGTGAAAATTTCGAAATGATGGTATCCAAACCGCAGGTGATCACCAAAAAAGTGGACGGGACGAAGATGGAACCGGTCGAGAGGTTGTTTCTGGATATTCCGGAGGAATTTGTCGGGCGCATCACGGAAAAACTTTCCTTGCGCAAAGGGCGCCTGGTGAGTCTGGTCAATAAAGGCAGCGGTCGGGTCAGCCTGGAATTTCTCATCCCGTCGCGTGGCCTGATCGGTTTTCGGAGTCAGTTCCTGACGGATACCAAAGGCGGGGGGGTGATGAACTCCCTGTTCGAGGATTATGCGCCTTGGTTCGGTTCGATCCCTCAGCGGAACACGGGGGTTCTGGTGGCCGACCGCGCGGGACGTGTCACGGCTTATGCCAGCTATGCGATGGAAGACCGAGGCGAATTGATCGTCGAAGTCGGAACGGAGGTGTATGCGGGCATGATCGTAGGTGAACGCAACCGTCCGCAGGATCTCACGGTCAACATCGTCAAAGAAAAGAAGCTCACCAATATGCGGGCGTCCACTTCAGACGCCACCGTGATCTTGAGGCCGCCAAGAATCCTGTCGCTGGATCAAGCCATCGAGTTCATCGCTGAAGATGAACTGGTGGAGATCACCCCCCGCAGCATTCGTCTGCGCAAAAGAGAACTCGACGCCACCCGGCGGCAAATGAAATTGAACCGGGACACTTAAGCGATCAGAGGAAGAATGGAAGCCCCTCCTTGATTTCGCCGGTGAGGCCTACCACGCCTCCGGAAAGGCCATGTTGGTGTAGATGTCCTCCAGTTTGGTTTTGTGGCTGCGTTCCATGGACACAAGCTCCAGAAAGACGTTTTTTTGCTCTTCCTCGGTGCTGGCGTTGGCCAACCGCGTGTATAGCTGCATGGCTTCGAGTTCTTTCTTGATGGCGTAAATGATACCGTCCACCGGTTTGAGGTCGGGCGTTAAGGGCGGTGTCGGGAGCCCGTCGGCGATTTTATAGTCGGCGGATTCTGAAAAACGCATTTTCTCCGGGGTGCGTTTCAGAAACCCCTCCAACGTTTTTCGATGATTGGCTTCTTCTTCCGCCAAGTCGTGAAACAGTCTTTTCGTGGCGGCATCTCTGGCCCTTTCCGCCACGTCACGATAAAAAGTGTAAGCTTCGATTTCCGCGTTTACGGCATGGGATATGATTTTTTTGTACTCCTCCAGATTCATGTTCCTCTCCTTTCGGCATCATGGTCGGTCTTGGTTTTTTTGACGTTGACATCCGGCTTACATGTCCGCTTGCCCAAGTCGGGATAGAGCTTTGCGACGCATTCCGGACAGAGGCCGTGGCTGAATTCGGCCTCCGAATGATCGCGGATGTACCCTTCCATCTGAAT